>JBDNDI010000352.1:0-2898 GCA_046719195.1 Spirochaetales bacterium
GGAAGAAATCCTGGTAGCGGAACTAGCAAGTTTTGAAATTATAGAGCCTCAAATTACCCAGGGAGCAGTCCGATGCAAGGGAAATCAGGAAACCCTGTATAGGTTAAACCTGGGCTTACGCACAGCCTTGCATGTGCTACAGGAAGTATACACCGGTACTCTCTCCTCGGTTCAAGATCTGTATAAAGCTGCTTCATCCATTGCCTGGGAAACCTTCATCTCTCCCTCCCAAACCCTTTCCGTAACCCTATCCTCTTCGAAACTCTCCTGGATCAGTCCCAAATATGCTCCTCTAGTAGTAAAAGATGCGGTATGTGACCGTTTTACAAAACTCTATGGCGTAAGGCCTTCGGTAGATACCCGCTCCCCTTCCCTTCGGATTCACCTGCACCTAGAAAATCACAAAGGCACACTCTCTATAGACACTTCGGGTGAATCCCTCCATAAGCGAGGATACAGAACAGAAAAAACTGAAGCTCCCTTAAGCGAAGTGTTGGCAGCGGGTATTTTGCAGCTAATCCACTGGAACCCGAACCTACCTCTTTACGATCCTATGTGCGGGTCCGGCACGTTTTTAATAGAAGCTGGGCTAATGGCCTTGGGCATCCCTCCGGGAAGTTTACGAAAAAGTTTTGCTTTTACCCAATGGAAAGTCTTTAATGCAGAGCTATTCAACCGGGTCCGGGCACAAAGATTAAAATGCCCTGACACTTCAATCGCAATCTATGGTAGCGACAAGGACGAAGAAGCGGTACAAATTGCCAGGAGAAATATACAGCGGGCAGGTCTTGCAGAGTACCTAAACGTTAACTGTGCGAACTTTGGAGATTGGATTCCTCCAAGATTTTCTAGTCAGGGCGGAATGCTACTAATGAATCCCCCGTATGGGAAACGATTAAAAGATTCTTCCTTGATCGAGCTATATAAACATATTGGAGATATTCTGAAGCAAAAATTTTACGGCTCCGAGGCCTGGATTTTTAGTGGTAATCCCGACGCTTTAAAATATCTAGGGCTACAGCCCTTTCGTAAATATCACCTTCGTAACGGGCCTCTTCTTTGTAAGCTTGTAGGTTTTACTTTGATACGGGGTAAATATCAGAAGCATAGAAACGGTACCCCCTCTTTATCTTAAAGAGGGGGCTAGTCTGTTCGCTTTATAGAGCCTAGGTGGATTTAACAAAGCTTCAGGGTGTGTAACCTAAGGGGTATACTCCTCTCCTCGAGCCATGAGAACTTTTCCTGTGCGCATGGTTTCTATTATACCGTAGGGTTCAAAGATTTTATTTACCGCATCTATCTTTTCGGTTTTTCCAGCTACCTGAAGAATTACGGTCTTTTCTGAAAGATCTAGGATTTTGCATTCAAAAGCCCGGGCTATTTGCAGAACATCGGTCCGTACCTCGGGCGCGCATCGAACCTTAATAAGGGCTAATTCCCGCTGAATAATATCTTCGTCTGTCCGGTCCCGGGCGTGAATTACATCCACTAGCTTATTTAACTGCTGTAATATTTGCTCAAGAGTTTTCGCATCCCCTGTAGCCGATATATTCATCGTAGAAAAAGCCGGGTCGGGAGATTCCGACACTACCAAACTATCAATATTAAAGCCTCGCCGGGAAAACACCAAGGCAATCCGAATCAGAACCCCAGGTTTATTACTGACAAGTAAACTGATAGTGTGTTTTTTCACGTTATTTATGGTTGTAGCATCCATAGTATTTTAAGTACCTCCCACCGGTTTTTCTAATTTTGTAGCTTTCGGCGCTTCTAAGATCATATCACACAATCCTGCACCCGCAGGGATCATGGGGAATACGTTTGTTTCTTTTTCTACCTCCGCTTCGATTACGCACGGACCATCATTGTATTCTAGCGCTTGAGTTAAAACTTTGCGCACATCCGCGCTTCGCTTAATCCGGAATCCTTTACAACCATAACTTTCGGCTAATTTTACAAAATTGGGGTTGCCCTCTAAGTCCACACCCGAGAGCCGGTTATCGTAAAATAGATTCTGCCACTGGCGCACCATCCCTAAATATTTATTATTTATAATAAGCACTTTAATCGGCAGTTTATGAATAACCGCTGTGGCCAATTCATACTGGGTCATCTGGAAACCACCATCTCCCACAATCGCCACCACAGTTTTATCGGGTTCTGCAAACTGGGCACCAATAGCTGCCGGAAGTCCAAATCCCATGGTACCAGCCCCTCCAGAGGTTACCCAGTATCGGGGGTTAGAGGTTAGATAGTACTGGGCCGCCCACATCTGGTGCTGCCCTACATCGGTAGTAACAATAGCCTTTCCCTGGGTAATCTGATACAGTTCATCAATAACATGCTCGGCTTTTAATTTTCCGTCTTTTTTGTACTTTAAGGGATACAATTTTTTCCATCGGGCAATTTGTTTTAACCAGGGTTCGGTTTTCCCCCGATTTAAATAACCGATCATCTCTTCTAAGACTAGCTTGGCATCCCCTATAATCGATACATCGGGACGAATAACTTTATTTATTTCTGCAGCGTCAATATCAATATGGATTTTTTTTGCGTTGACACAAAATTTTTTAATGTCTCCCACAATACGGTCGTCCCACCGCGAACCTACCGCCATTACTAAATCACATTCATTTAAGGCCATATTGGCATAGGCAGTACCATGCATACCCGGCATTCCTAAGCTTAATTCGTGGGTTTCAGGAATAGCCCCTTTCCCCAATAGGGTGTTGGTAACGGGTATACGCATTTTTTCAACCAGATGCAGCAACGCCCGTTCCGCTCCGGAAATTGCAACCCCATGCCCCGCAATAATAACCGGTTTCTCTGCCCGTTCTATCAAACGGGCAGCCTCTTCAATAGCTCCAGGATCCCCATTTTTTGCAACCTTGAGCGCGG
>JBDNDI010000353.1:0-2892 GCA_046719195.1 Spirochaetales bacterium
TTGGGTGGTCAAGTTTGATACACAGGTAGAAATCTTTGACACAACCTATCAATTTCAAGCTCTACTAGATCCTTCCGGCTATCTTCGGATTACTAGAGACCCACAAATTGAACTTGAACTTCATTGGGATACAAGGGTAGGAGCATTTGGGTCAGTATCTTTACAGAACTTCCCCCTTTCCTTATTACGATTACCCAATATCCCTGAGGTGGATGTAAGTGGAAAGATGGAGTTCTTTTACGAGTCCTTGGAGCGTTGGGCTTTAGAGTTGGAGGATGTGAAAATAACCGGTTTGCCAATTCTTACTGACAGGATAAAGGCTATACATGTACGGGGTACCCTTACTCCTAGCCTAGGTACTTTTACCTACCTTAAACTAGTGGAAAAAATGGGGCCTTTGGAAGGGTATGGTTCGCTTTCCTATCGCCTAGACGAAAACAACTACAAACTTACTACTTATTTAAAAGGGGAAGGGCCGAAACCAGAACAGTACTTTTTAACCTTACAGTATGAGGCAGGAGATTTCTCTTTTGAAGGGGAACTATCAGAAGCTTCTCTTTCGAGATTTATTACCCAAGAGGGAGTATACGGTAGGATAACGGGAAAAATTCAAGGAAAAAATATACTCACTTCCCGATCTTTCCAGGGAGATCTTCAGATTTCCGAAGGTGGGTATCGGGGAGTTCCCTTTTCCTTAGGCTTTACCGGTATTATTGCAGAAACAAAGATCGAGGCTTATACATTGAAACTTACCTATGGAGAAGGCCTGGAACTTTCGGGTAGGGTAACCTTAGACCTGAAACAGGGAAGCCTTCAATGGGATGCAAACGCTAAGGCAACCTTTGCGGACAAACCTGTGGCAGGAAAGATCCAGGGGAAAGTTATCTTCGAGGGAGAAAAATCGCTTTTAAATTTACCGGATCTTTACTTGTACCTCCGTTCCGGTGCCAGTACTGTTACTTTTGAACAACCTAGTTTGCCCCAGGAATACCGACAATGGAGTATACAAATAGCTAGAGAAGGTACGGAGTTTTTGTTTTCTGGCGGGCCTTTACAATCCATTGAGGGTAGAGTTCGTACAGAAGGAACTTTTTCTTTAAGAGTAAAAGCTCCTTTATGGATTACCTTTGAAAGCGAAGGTTCTTTTGATTCTCAGGGCAAGCTACGGGCTTCTATTCAGAATCTTCAATTTTCTCTCTCGTCTTTACGAGAGCAGTTGGATTTTGGAATCTTTCGGATAACCGAAGGGAAAGTAACAGGGGAATTAACCTTAGAAGGTCCCCTTCAGGACCCATATATTTTCGGGGAACTAAGGGTACGAGAAAGTCGGGCTCGTTTGGATATCGTAGAGGAAGAATTAGGTCCTTTTTTAGGAATACTCAGGTTTAATGAAAAAACCTTCACCCTGGAGCCGGTAACTCTTCAAACGCGGGGAGGATCGGTGCAGGTAGGGGGAACCTTTGAGTTAGAGAAATACTCTTTAAACACCGCGTTTGTCTGGATAGATACGGAAAGAACCGGTAGAACCGGTGGAGTAAGAATTAAAGGCAACTTCAATGGAGTTTTACTGGAGGGAATCGGCCGGGGAAAAGTAGAAATATCTGTTAAGGATGAAGAGGTTCAGGTTACCGGTAAAGTTTTAGCCTCTAATACTAAAATAACCTTAGGGGAAATCCAATGGGATAATGGGTCTTCTGCGCCTAAGGATACCCGGTTTTTGTTAGATCTAGAAATCATCAGTGATCGGTTAGTTGAGTTTGTCTGGCCTTCAGAAACCTTTCCGATTGTTCGATCCTTTGCTGCTCTAGGGCAGAAGCTAAATATACAAATGGATAGCCAAACCGACTTTTCTCTGGTAAAAGGGGATATTACTATTCGGGGAGGCCAGATCTACTATTTTGATCGAGTATTTTATCTAAGGGAAGGCAAAATTATTTTTAATGAACGAGGAGACAGATTCGATCCGATTATATCCGCACGGGCAGAAATTCGGGAAAATACTCAAACAGGGATTGTTAGGATATACCTTATAGCAGACAACACCCGATTTAGCCAGTTCTCTCCTCGCTTCGAATCCGAACCCTCCCTAAGTCAGCTAGAAATATTTGCCATCCTCGGGGGGCCGAGCCTCCTTACCTCTGTAACCCAGGAGGCGGTCAATCTATCTTCTGCCCTCCTGTTATCTACAGATTTGTTTCTGCAATCAGAAGTCATTCGTTCTTTTGAGCGGGACATGAGAAATCGGTTCAACCTCGACCTATTCTCGGTGCGAACTCAGATTTTCCAGAATGTATTGAGTGAAATGTTGATTCCTCAGGATAGTATTCCGGTAAATCAGGCCCTCCCTTCCTTGGGTAGGTATCTTGATAAGAGCAGTATTTTTATAGGAAAATACATTGGAACCGACCTGTTTGTGGAGTATTTATTGCAGTTGCGGGCTCAAGACCCATTTACAGATAATATACGTCCCTTTGGAGGGTTATCACTCGAATCGGAAATTATTTTTGAGTGGAAGACACCTTTTTTCCTCTTAGCTTGGAGTTTTCAACCTAAGACCCCAGAAGAGTTGTTCATTCGGGATAATACCCTATCTTTACGGTGGCGATTTTCCTTTTAAGGAGAGTGTATGAGACTAAAAGCATCGTATGTATTTTTGCTAGTCTTAAGTCTTTTTTTTATTTTTACTCCTTCCCTTATGGCCCAGGAGGACCGAAGGGAATGGTACATTGGTAAACCGATCCGTGATATTGTGTTTAAGGGCCTTTCTGCTGTTTCCATGAGTGAGTTGACCGGTATAATAGATCCATATAAAGGGTTTCCCTTTATATGGACTTGTCTCAAGATTCGACGGACGACACACAAAAGGTGTGTGCCGTGCGCTGGAAGATTGAG
>JBDNDI010000354.1:0-2889 GCA_046719195.1 Spirochaetales bacterium
GCCTTCTTTCTGTGCTTTCCGAACGAGGATATGTACAAAAAACCCAAGAGGGACAGGGGTACACCCTAGGGTTACATCTTGTAGAGTTGGCGAATTCTTACCTGAACAGTTTGGACCTAAAAATTGAAGCCCGTCCTTGTATGTATGAACTAACTGAAGCAACCCGGCATACGGTATTTCTTGCTTTGCGCCAGCAGTACGATGTGGTATATATTGATAAGACAGAGACGTTTACTAGTTTACGAAGGTACTCCATCATTGGTACCCGGGTGCCCATCCATTGTACCTCTTTAGGAAAAGCTCTTCTTTTAGATTTTGCCGATGAGGAGTTGAGAGAGTTCCTTAAACACTACGATTTTATTCCGAAAACCCCCAACACCATCACAAATATTGAGGACTTTGTAGCAAATCTGAAACTTGCTCGCGAGAGGGGTTTTACTCTAGATGACCGGGAACATGAAGTCACCGTACGGTGTGTGGGGGCGCCGATACGAGATTATTCTAAAAAGATCATTGCAGCCATAAGTGTATCAGGTATGGCAGAAACGTTTACTCCGGAAAAAATTCAGGAGTACGGTCAAAAGGTACGGCAAACAGCCGATGAAATATCCCGGCGTATGGGATATTCCGGCGGAATATATAGAAGGAAGGAGTGAACAGGTATGGAAAAACTTGTAATAAAACCAAAGAGTGCTTGCCGGTGGGACGCGGCAGCGTTAGGTGAAATTATGATCCGCTTGGATCCCGGCGATGTGCGAATTAAAACCACCCGTATGTTTCGGGTGTGGGAAGGCGGTGGGGAGTACAATGTAATTCGCGGCTTAAAAAAATGCTTTGGGATGGATACTACGGTAGTTACAGCTATTCCGGATAATGATGTGGGTTATCTATTGCAGGATCTGATGATGCAGGGAGGGGTTGATCTATCTCATGTAAACTGGATTCCTTTTGACGGCCTAGGTCGCAATACCCGGGTAGGGTTAAATTTTACCGAAAGAGGGTTTGGTGCCCGGGGGGCTTTAGGCGTATCTGACCGGGCCAACTCTGCTGCTTCCCAGATGAAGGTAGGAGATGTAGATTGGAACCATTTATTTAAAGAAGAAGGGGTTCGATGGTTCCATTGTGGGGGTATTTTTGCGGCTCTTTCCGCTACAACTCCGGATCTGGTTATCGAAGCCATGAAGATAGCCAAAGAAAATGGGACGGTAACAAGTTACGACCTAAATTATCGCCCCTCCCTTTGGAAGGCTAATGGAGGTCAGAAGAGAGCCGTAGAGGTAAACCGAGAAATAGCCAAATACGTGGATGTTATGATCGGAAACGAAGAGGATTTTACTGCTGCCTTGGGGTTCGAGGTGGAAGGTCTATCCAAAGATATCCGGGGTATTAATGTAGAAAACTTCAAGAAAATGATTCAAGAAGTGGTAAAGACCTTCCCCAATTTTAAAGCTGTGGCTACCACTCTTCGGGAGGTAAAGTCTGCAACTTTTAATGATTGGAGCGCGGTCTTGTACTACGATGGGAACTTTTACCAGGCTAGAGAGTACAAAGACTTAGAAATATACGATCGTGTAGGAGGAGGAGATAGTTTTGCTTCGGGGTTAATCTATGCTTTCTTGGTAGGTAAAGATCCGGCACTTTGTGTAGAGTACGGTGCTGCCCACGGAGCTCTTGCCATGACTACTCCGGGAGATACTTCCATGGCATCGTTAAAAGAAGTCGAGAAGCTTGTAGCGGGCGGTGGCGCCCGTGTTGAGCGATAAAGGTTAGGGGGTATATATGTCGGATATTTTAACTCAAATCGGAAATATCGGAGTAGTGCCGGTAATAAAAATCGATGATGCAAAAGACGCTGTTCCTTTAGCAAAGGCTCTCCTTGCAGGAGATCTACCCGTGGCAGAAGTTACTTTTCGCACCGCTGCAGCCGAAGAATCCATTCGAAGCATAACTAAAGAAGTACCGGAAATGCTCGTAGGAGCGGGTACTGTATTAACGGTAGATCAGGTAAAAAAAGCTACAGCTGCAGGGGCAAAGTTTATTGTATCTCCCGGGTTTAACCCAAAAGTTGTAGAGTACTGCGTAAAAGAAAACATTCCGGTAACCCCGGGTATTAATAATCCTTCAGGCATAGAGCAGGCGCTTGAGTTTGGAGTAAAAGTCCTTAAATTTTTCCCTGCAGAGAACTCAGGAGGTCTTGCCATGTTAAAGGCCATGGCGGCTCCTTACACAGAGGTATCTTTTATTCCTACCGGAGGTATCAATCCTTCCAACATTACTTCCTATCTTTCCTGGAATAAAATTGTTGCGGTGGGTGGTTCCTGGATGGTTCCTAGCGATGTAATTACCGCGGGCAAGTTCGATGAAATTACCCGTCTATCCTCCGAAGCTGTTGCTTTAGTACATGGCTTTGAACTGCTCCATGTAGGCATTAACTCTGAAAACGAAGGGGAAGCCCGGAAGGTGGCAGAACTTCTATCAAAGTTTTTTAAATTGCCTCTTAAAGATGGGAACTCTAGCCTATTTACCGGTAAAGCTTTTGAAATTATGAAAAAACCCTATCTGGGAACTCATGGGCATATCGGTATTGCTGCCAATAGTGTGGAGCGGGCAGTGGCTTACTTTGCCTCTAAAGGTATTGGTATAAAAGCAGATACCGCCAAAGTAGAAGGTGGGATTATGAAAGTTGTATACCTCGATATAGAAATCGGAGGTTTCGCCTTCCATATTTCCCGTAAATAAAGTATTGTTAAAAATATCATTAGCTGTATGGATATGATTAAGCCCGGTACATGGTCTGCCGGGCTCATTCCTTCTTCACTAGAATCGTAGGGAGAATATGATATATTTTCTCACTATTCTAAACCGACTCCTCTTCGTGGTTTTGCTTAT
>JBDNDI010000355.1:0-2886 GCA_046719195.1 Spirochaetales bacterium
AGTAGGAGAAAGTTCAATTGAAGAATGGGAAGTAAGGGGCTTTACAGAGCTAGAGGGAGATCTCTACCTGTATGGTGCCTTGTTCAAAGAACTGCCTTTCCCCCTCCTAGATTTACTGAAATCCCCTCCTGTAACCACCTTTCCTCCTAAGTTTTTACTTCTCCTTAGTCGTTTAGCTTTATTAGCTGAAAAAGGATTACTTCCTAGAAAAATGTATCCGGAAGGAATATTTTTCATAAACGACGGTCGGATATTAATTTTAAATGAAGGCATTATGGAGAAAGCTCTTTCCCTCCTACCTCTAGCAGAGCGACTGAAACTTTGGGAGCCTTTTAACCATCCAAACCTAGAAAAAGAGGCGAACACTTCTTTTTTTCTTGCGTCTTTATTATATCAATTATTTACGGGTACTGCTCCCTTCGAGGGTTCTACCGAGGAGGATATTCACACTCGTATCTGCTTTCTCCCCCCCCTACCCTTATTGTTTGCTCGAATGGGGGTACGGCAGGATTTTTCCGATTTTCTTCAACAAATTCTTACAAACCAAAGAACTGTATCTTTAGTTGTATTTAAGCACACAATTCAAGAATTTTCGCAAAGTCCTTTGTTGCAAACCCTCTCTTATCAAGAACAAGAAACTCTTCAAAGAAAAGCCTCGGAGTTTCTAGCATCCAGAGGACGAATGCACAAACGCAGGAACTTCTGGCAAAGAAACCGAAGTCGTGTCGCCCTCGGTGTAGTCCTAACAATCCTTTTAGGATTCTTTACCTATGATTATCTCTCCCATGCCCTACGTCCTCCACGCACTAAAGGTATGTCTGCCGAAGAAGTAGTAGTTCTCTTTTATACTAGCCTGAATACTTTAGATCACCAGGCAATGGAAGATTGTGTAGCAAAAAAAGTAGGAAAATCCTACATCGACGAGGTAATGAACCTTTATGTCATTTCTCGCATGAGAATGTCGGTAGAACTTAGAAGTAATATGATAGATGCGGATACCTGGTACCGCAAAGGAAAACCTCCCTTAAGCGAACGAGAGACTCTCTACGGTATAGCCAATCTAACAGTGCTTCGTTCCCCAAGCTCTAAAGAAGATACAGAAACCTATCGGGTAGAGTTTCATTATTGGAAGCCTGTACCGGTACAACCAAATCAAGGAGATTCGACTTCTAATATCAGGTTTCAGGGTTGGTACATTACCGATACGGTTTCCCTTCGTAAAGAAAAGGAACGATGGATCATTTTTGAAATCCAACGTATTTCCTCGACTCCTATAACACCATGAGGAAATTATCTCCATGGAAAGGAGTTATTTTGTTCTCCGCTTCCCCTACACTAGTTCAGCAATTAACCAAATACTTAACTCCCCTTCCCCAGGAATGGGCTGTGGATATACCCGACATTTTAATCATTTAGAAGAATTTTTTTTAAAACTTGATACACCCTTTACCGTACCAAGCTTTCCTATACATCATGATGTTCGAAGCACCGAGCCCGGGAAAGAGTATCTAGAAAAATTAACAGGGATGATACAGCCTTTAACCCTCCTGCTTCCTACCTTGTTTCAGGACCTAACGTACGGATTTGATCCTTCCGAGGTATTACGTCCTGTATTTTACCGTACCTATTCAACAGAGAAGGGCGAATACTTGTTTCTTCTTCGTTTGGACTTATCTCCTCGTTTACAAGAGGTAGAAGTGTTACAGAAAGGTACAAACGATACTACCCCCTCTTTTCGCACTGTTCGTTTGTATCTTGAAGCAGATCTACTTTACCTGTTGAAAAAGGAAAACCTGGAAAAGATTCCCACTTTTTGGATTGAAAAGCTGATTTCCCAAAGCTGGGTCGGTGAAAAAGAACGAGGATATTTTGTTCAAGGAATTTGGATCGATAGGGATCTTTCTAAGTTCTTTTCCAAACTTTTCCTTCCTCCTCAAAGCAGATTGTATCCCTACTTTCCTTTTAACTCCCGGTACCAGACCTTCTGTTTATCCCTTTTACATCCGGAAATGCCCCGTCGGAATGACTATGTAAATGTACTGGAGAAAGCTTTGGACTTTTTGAGACCCCATATCCCTGCAATAGAGAACACCTTGAAAAACAACCCATTTTCTGAGAATTTAGAACTCTATAAAAGTCTGAAAGCTACGGTTCCAGCAGAATGGTATGGGGTATGGAGTGCTTTGCGGGTACAACCCTATATAAATGAACAAGATATGAAGGAGTATTCCGTTGAAGAAATCCTTTGAACAGGTAAAAGGACTTAAAGTAACGGTTATGGGCTTAGGTTTAAACGGAGGAGGGGTAGAAGCCGCTAGGTTTTTTGCCCGAAATGGTGCCCGGGTTACCGTAACCGACCTTCGGTCTGAAGAGACTTTACAACCGTCTTTGCAAGCCCTTGCCTCTTTCCCTATTCGGTACGTATTAGGCAAACATAATCCGGAAGATTTCTCTGAAGCTGATCTGGTGGTAAAAAATCCTGCGGTTCCCCCAAACTCCCCCTTCTTAAAATTAGCTAAAAAAGTTGAAACTGATATTTCCCTATTTTTAACCTATTTTACTGGTCCCATCTTTGGTGTTACCGGAACAAAGGGTAAATCCACTGTGTCCTCAGCTTTGCATGCAGGCTTACGTAAGGTTTTTCCTGCAAGCAGGTTGGGAGGAAATATAACGGTTTCACCCTTGCAATTTCTAGAAGAACTTACCCACGATACACCTGTGGTGTTGGAACTGAGCTCCTGGCAACTCGGCGATCTTCCCGATCCCTCCAAACTAAAGCCTAAAATCGCCATAATTACAAACCTGTTTCCGGATCACCAAGACAGGTACCCGGATATGGAATCGTATGCTCGAGATAAAGCGATCCTTTTCCGCAATCAAACAAAA
>JBDNDI010000356.1:0-2858 GCA_046719195.1 Spirochaetales bacterium
ATTTGCTACTGAAGTGTATCCAGAACAGAAAAAATTAGCCCAACAGTTTGCCTTTGCAGAAAAGAAAGGGATTCCCCTAGGGGTTTTCTTTGGTTCGGAAGAAAAAGTCAAAGGTGAACTTTCCCTTCGGGATCTAAAAACTAGGACAACCTATGAACATTTAACCTTTACAGAGCTAAAGGAAAAAGTTAAGCAGCTATTAAAAGAGGCTTAGCCTCGACGTTTAAAGCCTAGCCACAACACTTCAAAAGGTTGAAGCTCTAAGGAAAAATGTGCGTAGTCTTCCCAAGTTGGATAGAATACGTCCCCCGTTATTAAATCCTTAAAGTACCGTTCTTCTCCTAGACGAAGCTCTGCAGCATTAAAACAAACCTCCACGGGTTTGTAGTGCAGGTTAACTACACAGAGCACACCTACAGGTTCTTCTTGGGGTCTGCGGGTTCTAAGAAGAGCGAACACCTTTTTCGGTGTAGGCAACACCTGGCAGCTTGCTAGGGGATGAAAGGCGGGTTCTTGAATTCGGGCTCTTAACAGATCCTCAAACCTAGAAAAAACCTGCTCCCGGATAGATCCTCGGGTAGAAAGAGCCTCCTGTACTCTATCGTACCATAATTTTTCTCGATTGATCCTTCGTTTTATTCCACTTTCCTCGGCTCCCTTACGATCATTCTCAGAACCGATAAGGCTATGAATATAAATTCCGGGAACCCCGGGAAGAGCCAATAAAATCGATTGAGAGGCAAGAAATTTTTTAATTCGTAACTCCTCGGATAAGGTAGGTTCCGAGATAGCACTAAAATAATTAATGTTTAACTCATAGGGAACTTTTCCTTCAGGAGTAGCTTTATATGAAACAAAACCACCTCGTTCTTCTACGGCTTTAAGCATTCCCTGCATTTCAGTAGAAGAAAGAATTCCTTGGGCCGGTAACACTCCGATTCCGTCATGGGAAGCGGCAAAGTTAAGAAAAGACATACCTGGTCCAGGCATCTTTATGCTAGCTACCCACTCCTGCAAATGGGTAGAGTCAGACCGGAGGAAGGCATCCAATAGAAGAGGAGGCAGTGCAAACTGATATACCATATGAGCTTCATCCCCTTCTCCGAAGTAGGAAAGATTTTCTTTATGGGGAACATTTGTTTCTGTAATAATAAGAACATCGGGAGCTACCTGATCGAAAATTGCCCGGAATAACTTTACCATTGCATGGGTTTTTGGGTGATGGATGCAGGGAGTACCCAGTTCCTTCCACAGATAGGCAATGGCATCCAACCTGAAAATCCGTATACCCTTTTGCACATAAAACAGCAAAATGTCCACCATTTCTAATAATACTTTGGGTTCTGCATAATTCAGATCCACCTGGTCTTCGCTAAAGGTAGTCCACACATACTTGTCTCCGCCAGAGCTTGCGAACTTTGTTAGCAAAGGATGTAGGCGAGGTCGAACTACTTTGGAAACGTCTGTCTCAGGAGGTAGGGAGATAAAGTATCGGGTGTACGGCTCCTCTCCTTTTAAGAATTTTTGGAACCAGGCACTTTGAGCAGAACAATGGTTCAATACCAAGTCTGCCATCAGTAAGTAGGAGCGGGATAAATTCTGAATGTCCTCCCAAGTGCCCCAATCAGGATGGACGGAACGGTAATCCATTACAGAAAACCCATCATCGGAAGAATAGGGGTAGAAGGGCAGTATATGAATTCCTGTTACGGTACCTTCAAGAAATACCCGAAAAAACTCTCCTAACACCTCTAAAGGCTGCTTGCCTTTTTTCTGAAACTGATCTCCATAGGTAATAATAATAGAATCCCGCTCATTCAGAGGAAATCCATCCGCGAACTCTTCCTCTGTACTTTTTGAGGGAAGCTCTTTCTGCCATCGATCTAGCAGTGTCGACAGAGTAGAGAAAGTTTCCCTCCCTGTGTCCGGGCCATAGATAAACTCTAACAGGTCTTGAATCCGGCTCTTCATACCCGCCTCCTAGGCTTAGAGGGCTACGTAGTGAACCACAAGCAGCACAAACAGTGTCATTGTACCTAACCCGAACACATGGGTAAACACTACTCCCTCAGCTGCATGTTTCGGATCTACCTCGTATTTAAAGGCCATGGTAACAGAGTTAACGCTAGCCGGAGTTATGCTAACCAACATAAAGATTACCAATGTTTCGGTTGAAACTAAGCCTTTGAGTAAAAGAGCAAGAATAAAGCAAAGAGCCGGGACAATTACGATACGAATCGTACCACAGAGAAGGTTATAACTATCCAATTTTAAAGCTTTAAAACCCAATTCATAAATCCGGGCGCCCGCAACAAACAGCCCCATAAATAGGGTAGGCTGCCCTAAGACTGCGGTAACCTCTGCAACAAGAGGAGGGATGGATTCGTTCAAACGGGCAAGCACTAATAGTATAGATACTAGGGTGGCAAGCATCCCCGGTGAGAGAATATTGCCTACCAGTTCTCTTTTCGACAGAGGCCCTGCTATTGTGGATACACCTAGGGTCCAGAGGGCAAGAATAGAGCCTAAATTAGCTACCGCTAGCAAAGCTGTTCCCTTACCCGGATAAAAAAACTCTGCAAATGGTAAAGCCATAAGGAGAAAATTGTTCATGGTAGCCTGAAAGAGGAATATTTTTTTCTGATCTCCCTCGTAACCAGCGATACGTGCAGCTCCTATTCCTATACCCCATCCAAGCAGATGGATTACCATTGAGAGAAAGGGAAGAGAAAGGTTGTCAAGTATGTCCTCAGGTTTAAGGGTGCGGGTGATGGAAGAAAAGATAAGGGCCGGCCAAACAAGATCTACCATAATCCGGCTAAGGTCTTTTTCCCCCTGTTCCGTAACTAACGAGAGCT
>JBDNDI010000357.1:0-2852 GCA_046719195.1 Spirochaetales bacterium
GAGTAGCAGCTATAATTTCTTCTTCTTCGCCGGGGCGACGGCTAATATCTATCACATACAGAAGGAGGTCTACCTCCTGAAAGGATTCATCCACCAGGCTACGTAGATGCAGGTTAAACTTTCTCTCCGATTTGTGAAACCCCGGAGTGTCGATACATATCAATTGTCCCCGAGCAGTGGTAAGGATCCCCCGGATCCTGTTTCGGGTGGTTTGCGGTACAGGAGAAGTGATGGCCACCTTTTGCCCACAGAGGAGATTTATCAGCGTGGATTTACCTGCGCTTGGCCGTCCTACAACCAGTACTGCACCGCATTTTTTTGCCTGGCTAAACATTCTTTACCCTCTACCATTCTATTGGTATATTACCTAGGTACTTTTTTCAACTAGGAGTAAAGCATGGCCAAATACCAGGATGAACCAAAAGAACAGGAAGGGCGATCCCCGGAGGGGGATGCTCTATTTCAGCGCTTGCTTAAGACACGTACCATTATCCTTTCCGGAGAAATAAATAAAACTCTAGCGGAGCGAACTATTCGGCAGTTGCTATTGTTAGAAGCAGAAGGGGACGCACCCATAAAAATATTTATTGATACACCCGGTGGGGATGTGGATGCCGGGTACGCTATTATCGATATGATGCGTTTTGTCGCCCCCGAAGTGTATACCGTGGGAATGGGACTGGTAGCATCAGCAGGGGCTTTAATACTTTTGGGTGCGCCCAAACAAAAGAGATTCGGTCTACCGAACTCCCACTACCTTATTCATCAACCCTTAAGCGGGATGCGGGGGGTAGCCACAGAAATCGAAATCCATGCCCGGGAACTGGAGAAAGTTCGGGACCGTATTAATCGGTTTATTGCCGAGGAGACGGGAAAACCTTTACAACAGATTGAAAAGGACACGGATCGAGATTTCTGGATGGATGCAGAAGAGGCAAAGAATTACGGTTTAATTGGTCAGATTATTCGAAGCCGGTCGGATCTGCCCGGATAAATACTATAGGCATTTTAATTAAGGGTAGGGCTGTAAAACGAGGTAGAAGGCACGGCTTAATGGATATAGGTAGGGGCAGAAGCATGGCAGAAATCTGTTTTTTTGGATTAGAAACCCTTCCTCCGGATATTCCTTTTTACCGGGGGAAAGTGCGGGATGTTCTAGATTTAGGCTCACGCCTAATTCTGGTAACTACTGATAGGATTTCTGCCTTTGATAGAGTCTTAACTACCATCCCCTATAAAGGGGAAATTTTACATCGTCTCAGTTGTTCCTGGTTTTACCAACTACAGGGGGTGGCTAATAGTCACGTATTGGAAGAACTTTCTGCCCGTACAGCCGTGGTAAAAAAGACAAAAGCCCTGCCTTTAGAAGTGATAGTACGGGGCTACCTTACCGGATCTGCCTACCGAGCGTACCAGGAAGGGAAACCTGTGTCCGGGATATCGCTACCTAGGGGAATGCGCAAGTACGAACCCTTTCCCCAACCCCTTATAACCCCTTCTACCAAGGAAGCTGTTGGCACCCACGATGAACCCATCTCAGAGCAGGAAATAATCAAAAGAAAAATTCTTTCTGTGGATCTTTGGGAACAGGTAAAAACTACTGCCTTAGCCCTCTTCCAGAAAGGGACGGAAATCGCCCTAAAAAGAGGGCTAATTTTAGTGGATACGAAGTATGAGTTCGGGTTAGATGAACATGGAACTCTCTATGTAATTGATGAACTTCATACCCCCGACTCTTCCCGCTATTGGTACGCTGATTCATACCAGGAAAGCTTACGCCAGGGAAAAGACCCAAAACAGTTAGATAAAGAATATTTTCGATCCTGGCTCCTTGACCGGGGGTTTAAGGGCGAAGGCCTATCTCCGGATATACCTGAGGAAGTACGTTCTGCGGTTTCCCAACGCTATATAGAGGCGTATGAAGCTATCGAAGGAAAAAAATTTTCTTCTCTTGCTCCTTCTCCTGAAGCAGAAAGGCAAATTGTCCTGTCATATATAGAGAAGAACCGGTAGCTGGAAACAAGCTTGAGCTTGTATCTTGCTAAACCTTGCCGGTCTTTTTAGGAGGCAGGACAATGGCCCATACAGGTAGAAACAATAAAAGTGGGAAACCGAGGGTTTTTTTACTTCTATTTCTTGCATTATTGCTCTTCTCTTCCTGTAGTAGCTGTAAAATCCCTTTCCTGAATCAGGATGATCCCCGGTCATATACGTTTTTGACTTACAATGTGCATAATCTATTCGATGACCAGGACGATACCACCGAGTATCCGGAGTACCGCCTTCAGAGTGGAAAATGGAGTACGGAACAGTATCTTAAAAAGTTAGAAAACATCGCAAAGGTAATTAAGGAGTCTTGTTCCGGGGGGCCCGATTTTATCGCTCTGTTTGAAGTAGAAAACCGTCGCGTACTGGAGAATCTGGTAAGGAAGCCTTTAGATAGGATGGGATACCATACCTTTGCCGCAGTACAAACCGCAAACTCAGCTATAAGTATTGGATTTGTTAGCCGTTTGCCGGTAGTAAATTATCGGAGTCATCAACCACCCTCTAAGGGGTTTCCTCAACGGCCTATAGTAGAAGTTGAAGTAGACTGTGGAGGAAATCTACTAACGGTTTTCCTTTGTCATTTTAAGTCTAAGTCAGAAGGAGCTGAGGCAACAGAACAGAATAGGGTAACTTCCGCAGAGGTAATACGTCGGAGAATGAAGGAACTTCTGGAGATTGACTCGAGTAAGGAAATAGTAGTATTGGGGGATTTGAATGAAAATATCGATGAGTTCGATAGGGTACAGGGCAGGTACCCCACTGCCCTTATTCCGCTAAGCATTGCTCTGGAAGAAAGTCTTGGT
>JBDNDI010000358.1:0-2841 GCA_046719195.1 Spirochaetales bacterium
GGGACATTCGGGACATGGGAATTTCCCCCGGGTAATTGAATGCATGGCCTCAGGGATGGATATGACCCCTATGATCACAAAAGAAATTACCTTAGATCAGGTCCCGGAACATATTATTAAGTTGCAAACGGATCGCAAGGAAACAAAAATTACCTGCATCATGTAATGTATAGCCTGCATCAGGAAACTATTCAGTAAGGAGAAAAAAATGGCTGAGAAGAAATGGATCACCACGGAGCATCCGGCTATAGTGTTTGAGGATAATTCCGTAGGTAGATTGAAAAAACAAGTATGGGATATGACGGAACAGCAATTAGATTCGGTACTTAAAGAGTACGAGATTCCCTCTCCGTCAGAATTGGGAAAGGCGGGTTGCTACATCCAGAATACACCCCGGGTTAAATGTATAGAAAAGCGAAGAAAAAACGATATTGTATTCGTTCCTATTGGATGTACGGAGAATCACGGCAACCATGCGAACTCCGGATTGGATACCTTTATGGTTACCCAGATTCTGGAAGGGGTACGTAGGTATACGGCGAAAAAAGGGTATGAGATAAACCTTGCTTTTCCTCCTTTAAACTATGGGGGACATCCGTATCATCACATGGGCATGCCGGGTACCATTATTATGCCCAAAGAAGTGGTGGAGGAAACCCTTATCTACACCATGCTAGGGCTATGGAATGATGGCTATCGTAAAATTATCATGGTTAACAACCACGGTCACTTATGGATGCTGGAATCAGCGGTTCAGGAGTTTATGAAACGCTTCCAGTTACCGGGAATTTTCCAGGCTCTAGACTGGCATAGGGCTGTGCGGGAGTTTTTCTTCCCTGTGAACCGCCCTAATAACTTAGAAACGAACTTTATTCACGCGGATGAAAGTGAGACCTCGGTAGCCCTCCTGTTGTTCAAAGATATGATCGACATGAGCGTGGTTGAGGATGCAGAAGGAATGCAATTCTTACCCGAAGGACACTTTGATACGTCGGTAGAGCCTTTCCGCCGGCCTCATAGGTGGAGCGAAGGGGAAGGACACTTTGCCATCGAGCGGTTTGCCACACCCCAGGGAGTCGTAGGAAAGCCAAGTCTGTCAAAAGCAGAAAAAGCAAAGCGGCCCATTGTTGCAATTTTAAAGTATCTGACTCTGCTGGTAGAGCAAATATTGGAAGTGTTTCCTCCGGGAAAGGTGCCTCCGGTAGACAAAGTTACCCTTAGGGATCCTAAAGAGCTTGAACCCTTCTTAAAGGAACCTTTTAGCCCTGGATGGAAGAGTGTGTACGAACTACCCCACGTTGGGCCCTTCCACAAACTTTAGGAGCTTCCCATGGGAACCAAAGTTCGAATCGGGGTAATAGGGGCCGGCCGTATTGGTCGGCTCCATGCTCAAAATATAGTTCGTCGTATTCCGGAGGCAGAAGTAGTAGCTATATCCGATGTGGTAAAAAAGGCTGCAGAGGAGTGCGCTGCTTCCCTCAACATTCCTAAGGTCTTTGAAGACCCTAGACGAATTCTAGAGGACTCTACCATCGATGCGGTTTTAATTTGTTCAAGTACCGACACGCATTCCCCCTTAATAGAGCAGGCTGCAGAAGCAGGGAAACATATTTTCTGCGAAAAGCCGATTGATTTCGACCTGGGAAGGATTGATCGGGCATTGCGAAAAGTGGCGGAGGCTAAGATAAAGCTACAAATTGGTTTTAACCGCCGGTTTGACCATAACTTCCGCAGAGTCAGGCAAGCGGTGGAAGAGGGAAAATTAGGCAAGCTCTACTCCCTACGAATCACAAGCCGAGATCCGGCTCCCCCTCCGATTGAATATGTAAAAGTCTCGGGTGGATTATTTCTAGACATGATGATCCATGATTTTGATATGGCCCGGTTCCTGACAGGACAGGAAGTAGAGGAGGTATACACCCTAGCGGGAGTAAGGGTAGATCCGGAAATTGGTAAGGTAGGAGATGTTGATACCGCACTGGTTACCCTAAAGTTTGTAGATGGTACTATCGGCTCCATAGATAACTGCCGGAAGGCTGTATTTGGGTATGACCAGCGGGTAGAGATCTTAGGCTCAGAAGGAATGATCCTTACAGAAAACGACAGGCCCAATACAGCCCGATTGGCAACAGCAAAAGCGGTATGTGAAGATTTACCTCTCTTCTTCTTCCTGGAGCGGTATACGGAAAGCTATGTTTGGGAAATCCAAGCTTTTATCAACTGTATAGTGAAAGATTTGCCACCATCTGTTTCCGGTATAGATGGACGCATCCCGGTGGTTATGGGAAAAGCCGCTCGCCTTTCCTATGAACAGGGCCGACCAGTGAAGCTTACGGAAATAGGCTGAGTACTCAGGTAACTCAAACATATAAACTGATACGATTGACTAAAATTATCAATTAATCAGAAAAAGTTCAGGTGGAAACTGCAGGAAGGGCCGTCCAAAGGGCGGCCTCCCTTACGATACGAATAAAAACCTATATGCTAGTCGGATTTTCTACATAATGATCTGAATCCTGTTGCCGTTCTACAGTAAGTTCGGTTCAAAGTTCCTTGCCCCGAATAGTATTCTTTTCCCCTACTTTTGCAAATCCCTAAGCAATTTTTTCTTGAACAATTTTTTCTTACTCGCTCCCCTCGTTGGATGGCAAAGGAAACCCAGTGGGTTCGCACTTCGGTTAGCTCTTCTTAATATTTTTCCGGACATCGATAATAACAGCCACAACAATAATTATGGCTCGTAATACCTGTTGGAAATCGGCAGAGACATTTAGAATATCCAAGCCGTTTTTCATAACCCCTATAATCAGGGCACCTATTAAAGCTCCCACTACCGATGAG
>JBDNDI010000359.1:0-2830 GCA_046719195.1 Spirochaetales bacterium
AACCATTTCCATAATTTTACTGACTATGCCCTTAGTTGCTCCGGTCTTAGCTACTCTAGAAATCGATCCTATATGGTATGGGATAATTCTCACCGTAAACTTAACCCTTGCTCTAGTAACACCTCCAGTGGGAATGGACCTGTATGTAATTAGTGGTCTTCAGAAGGATGTACATATTTCCGAGGTAATTCAAGGAGTACTTCCCTTTATTATTTTAATGATCGGTGTGTTAATATTGGTAATTGCCTTTCCACCGTTAAGCACCTGGTTACCATCTATAATGAAGTGATTAACTGAGAACTCTATATGAGCACTTTATCTGATAAAACAAAGAATACAGAATCAAAAACCTACCAGTTTCGGAAAAGACTTTTCCATGGACAAGGAATTGTAATTTCTGCTGGGGTATATGATGCTCTTAGTGCTTTGGTATGTGAATGGGCTGGTTTTGAAGTAGTGCACCATTCTGGTTTTGGTACAGCCGCAGTCCAGTTAGGATTACCCGATGTTGGCCTTTTATCCATGACAGAGATGGCACATCAGGCAGCCTCTATTGCTAAGGCAGTATCTATTCCTGTTTTAGGGGATGCTGATAATGGTTTCGGAAATCCCATTAATACTTACCGAACCGTACAAGAATATATCCGGGCAGGTACTGTAGGTTTATTTTTAGAAGACCAAGTAATCCCTAAACGATGCGGTCATATGGAAGGCAAACAGGTCGTTTCCTGGCAAGAGATGCGGGGCAAATTGCAAGCTGCAATGGATGCAAGAGATGAACTCGATCCGGATTTTTTAATAATCTATCGAACCGATGCACTAGCCGTCCATGGATTCCAAGATGCTCTAGAGAGAGCTCATCGGGCAGTAGATTTAGGGGTGGATATGATATTCGTTGAGGCTTTAGAAAGCCTTCAACAGATAGAAAGAGTTGGGATAGAATTAGGAATCCAGAAAAAAGTCCCTCTTATGTTGAACCTTATAGAGGGGGGTAAAACACCTCTAATAACCTTTAAAGAAGCAGAAGATATGGGATATCGATATGCCGTAGCTGCATTAAGTTGTTTATTTGCTTCAACGAAAGCTATGATGCAACTTATGAAGCATATTCGTAAAGAAGGAGTATCCTTATCCTATAAGGATCAGATTCTCTCTTTCAAAGAGTTTACCCAGTTAGTACATCTTCCTGCAATACACGAAATGGAAAAAAAGTATTTAGTATAACTGTTCTCATCACTTTTCCCTTGACAAGCAGGGAAACTATGGTATAATCCATTTTGTATACAATATAATCTATATTGTATCCATAAAATTTACCCTTGAAGGAGGCTTTTATGAAAAAGGTACTGCTTCTTGCCCTAATCGCAGTCCTAGCTACAACAGCCGTATTTGCCCGCGGTCAGGAAGAATATCCCGCCCGAGACATTACAAATGTTCTTGTGTGGGCGGCAGGTGGGGGAACCGACCTGGCCAACCGCTTAGTAATGGCGGAAATGGCAAAAATCCTGAAAGTAAATATCAACGTAGTGAATGTAACCGGGGGTGTAGGCGGCTCTGTAGGTATGCTAGAAGCCTATAGTAAACCCGCAGATGGGTATACGCTTTGTGGGTTAAGTGAATCCATCGTTACAGCGGGGGTACAGGGCGGATGGGATAAGCGTGTAAATGTGTGGGACTACTTCATTATTGGTGGATCCCCTGATGTACTTTCCGTTACCCCCAATGCACCCTATAAAAATATAAAAGAATTAGTAGATGCCATGAAAGCGAATCCCAAAGGCATTAAAGCCGGGGCTAGCGCGTCAGGTTCCATCCATCATTTGAACCTATTGGCTTTTGAAAAAGGTACTAACGCTCAGTTTAACTTTATTCCCTACACCGGATCTGCACCTGCCCAGAATGCAGCAATGACCGGCGAGGTTACTGTGGTAATTACCTCAGTACAGGAACAGTCGGAATTGCTAAAGGCAGGGAAACTTCGCCCTCTAGCCATGCTTACCCCCGACCCCTTTAAGTTTGGGGATATAACCATTCCTAGTGCTTTTGCAGACTATCCGGATTTAGCCAAATACCTACCCCTAGAACAACAGATCGGCTTTGCTATCCGTAGAGATGCCCCGGAACCTGTAAAAGCAAAGCTTCGGGAAGTTTTCAAACAAGCCATTAAAGCAGAACCTGTACAGCGATTTGGCCGTGAACGGTTCTTTACCATAAAGGGTTACTACGGTGATGAGGCTAATAAAATCTTCGACAAACTAGAATCTGTTTTCTCCTGGACCCTTTGGGAATTAGGCGCTGCCAAGGTGGATCCTGCAAAGCTGGGTATCCCAAAACCCTAACCCTTATCTCTATAATAGGTTTATACTAACCTTCAAGAGGGAGGAGGCGAGCTTGTGCACGCCTCCTCCCTTAAAAACGGACAGAGAGTTGAGAGTATGATGGACAAAACAAAACTCCGGGGTGCTGATGTTGTTACTTCTTTTCTTTTATTCGCATTTGGATTGTGGGTGCTATTTCAGGCTTTTCAGATGCCTATGAAAGACACCTATGGGGGAGTTATTAATGTATGGTATGTTTCTCCCGCTTTGTTCCCTATCTTTATTGGAGTGGGAATACTCCTCCTTTCTGTAAATATCCTGGTCCATGCAATAAAAGAGGGGGGAATACGAGTAGCGAAAGAATACCTTAAAACAAAGAAAACTGCCCGGCTTTCCGATAAAGGATTCCGGTTTCTAGCTATTCTGATTCCTTTAATAAGCCTTGTATACATGAATCTTCCCCGCATCGATTTTTTTCTCAGCATCCTGTTCTTTCTACTTTTTTTTATCTC
>JBDNDI010000036.1:0-13088 GCA_046719195.1 Spirochaetales bacterium
GTCAACAGTCTATTTTGCAGAGACGATCCGGTTATTAGAGCCGCAGGTTTTTATTTATCGTCAGAATCCTCAGTTTTACTATTTGTTAGGGATGGCTTGTATTCGAACCGGGGACTTTGCAGGAGCTTATTCGTATTTGAAACGTTCGGAGCAATTAGATCCAACGAATGTAGCGGTGAAAAACGCTCTTGCTTTAGTGTATTTAAAACGATACGAAACCGAGCAGACCCTTAGATACTGGCTTGAGGTATTAGACGAAGAACCTAAAAATCCCTACGCTCGCCGGGGCCTAAAAACACTAAAAGAGAGAACAACTCCTGAAAAAATTGAAGAATTATTCGACTCAAACAAGGTGTTTCGTCTTTTACCTTCCCCGGGTTTTTATGTACCCAAACCGATAAAAAGGCTGTTGATAGGTATGGGAATACTCCTCTTAGTACTCGGGGGATATCTTTTATATGATAAAAGCCGACCCCAAGCTCGGCCTGATATTGCTGCTATTCGTCTAGAACGAGAGACAGCTTTAGTAGATCCTGACTCTCGAGCTCGATACATGCTTACCCAGAAGGAAATTTCCGATTCTTTTCAGCGTATTAAAGATCTGTTACAGGTTTATAAAGACACAGAGGCTAGAATAGAAATGAATAAATTACTTCTTTCTAACGCAACTCGAGAAGTGAAAGTAAAAGTTCGAGCCTTGTTGCCTTACCTGAAAGAACCTAGTTTTCTAACTCTACAAAACTCTGTCTCGTATCTGGATGTAGCTAGAGATCCCTTGTTGTATGAAGGATGCTACGTCCGATGGAAGGGTAGAATTACCAATGTGAAAATTACCGATCGGGAGATTTCTTTTGATCTTCTAGTTGGGTACCAGGATCAGAAAATATTAGAAGGAATTGTACCGGTAACTCTCTCTTTCGCAGCAAAGGTGGATCCAGCCTTTGCATATGAAGTATTGGGAGAAGTTCTTCTACGGGGGCAACAGATCCTCTTAAGAGGTGTATCAATCCGGGAAATCGGCATTTAACCTAGAGGCGACTCATGCGAAGCGTTGTACAGCGGGTGCGGGATTGTTCGGTAACGGTGGAAGGCACAAGGATATCTTCCATTCAGCGGGGAATCCTAGTGTATCTAGGGGTAGGCAGGGAAGATACCGAACAAGATGCAGCATTTATGGCAGAAAAGGTGGTTCACCTGCGTCTTTTTACGGATGAACAAGGGAAAATGAATCTTTCTGTTCTGGATGTAGGGGGCGAAGTGATGGTAGTATCCCAGTTTACCCTGTATGGTGATACTCGCAAAGGGAGGCGCCCTTCGTACGATGATGCTGCGCCTCCAGCCCAAGCAGAGTTACTCTTACAACTTTTCCTTAACCATTTAGAGAAGTATGGGATAAAACCACAAACCGGCAAATTTCAGGCAAAGATGGACGTATCTTATACTAATGAAGGACCTATAACTCTCCTGATTGATTCGAAAAAAACCTTCTAAATTTTGAATTTTCCTTCCCTTGACGACCCTTAAAGTCCCGTCTATGATCAAATTTATTGCAAACTTTGAAGCAAAAGGCAGAATCCCTCTGTTATATAGGGTAGAGAGGAAGTACATGGCAAAGAAAGAAACAGGTTCGATCAATCCCAATTGGGAAGAAAAACTAAAAGCGTTAGAAGCAGCTAAGTTGCAGATCGAAAAACAGTTCGGAAAAGGTTCCATTATGCAGTACGGATCCGGAGTAGAAGCCTTAGAGATCGATACCATTCCTTCCGGTTCTATCCTGCTAGACGAAGCCTTAGGTATAGGAGGGTATCCTAAAGGTCGCATTGTAGAGATCTACGGGCCCGAGTCTTCGGGTAAAACCACCCTAGCTCTCCATGCCATAGCCGAAGCGCAAAAACGAAAGGGAATTGCTGCCTTTATCGACGCAGAGCACGCATTAGATCCCATCTATGCAAAAAATCTAGGGGTAAACATAGACGAACTCTGGGTATCCCAACCGGATACGGGCGAACAAGCCCTAGAAATTGCCGAATCCCTTGTACGCTCCGGAGCAGTAGATATTATTGTAGTGGATTCTGTGGCAGCTCTAACACCGCAGGCAGAAATAGAAGGGGACATGGGTGATTCGCATATGGGGCTACAAGCTCGCTTGATGAGCCAGGCTTTACGTAAACTGACCGGAACTATTTCCAAATCTGGTACTTGTCTAATTTTTATTAACCAGATTCGCATGAAAATTGGAGTAATGTTTGGAAATCCAGAGACTACCACAGGGGGAAATGCGTTAAAATTCTATGCTTCGGTTCGATTAGAAGTCAGAAAAATCGAAACTATTACCCGTAATGATGAAGATGATGCGGTAGGGAACAAGGTACGGGTTAAAGTGGTAAAAAACAAAGTAGCCCCTCCCTTCCGTAAAGCCGAGCTAGAAATCCTATTTGGAAAAGGAATTTCAGCAAGTGCGAGTCTATTGGATGCGGCTATAAAGTATAATCTTATTGAAAAGAGCGGAAGCTGGTATTCGTACGGCGCTGAACGAATTGGACAGGGAAGGGATAATGCGAAGGCGTATATAGAAGCTAATCCGGATTTTCAGGCAGAATTGGAAGAAAAGTTGCGGAAACTTATGTTTCCCAACTATGGGGCTAAGAATCAATCAACACCAACTCCCAAAGCCGAGTCCGTAGCGGAGGTAAAAACAACAAAAGAGGTCAAAGCTAAGGAAAGAAATGAAGCAGTTTCAAAAGAGAAGGCGAAAACCTCTACCGGAGAGTTGTTGTATTAAATCGGAACAGTAATCCAGTTCGGCTGCCCGCCTACAGTAAGGGTACATTCATATACAGGTTCTCCTGCTCCTTAATTAACCCATTGAAAGAAAGTATTGATTTCTATATACTGTTCCCATACAAATGGAAGCAAACCCAGCAAGTGTGTCTCAGAGGTTCCAAATTGGGGAGTTTGAAGGGCCTCTAGACTTACTGCTATTTTTAATTAAAAAGAACGAGATCAACATTTATGATATACCTATTTCGCAGATTACTGAGCAATACCTAGCGTATTTACAGTATGCGGAACGAGTAGATTTAGAAAACATTACCGAGTTTTACCTTATGGCCGCAACTTTATTGTATATTAAATCAAGAATGCTCCTGCCTATAGAAGTAGATTTTGGCGAGGAGTATGAAGACCCCCGTAAGGAATTGGTAGAAAAACTTATTGAATATCAGAAAATTAAAAAATTAGCGGAACTTATTTCTCAACAAGGAAGTGAAGCTGAATGGATAATAGAGCGAAAGAATCGTACCCTTCCGTTTTTAGAAGAAGATCTATGGAAACAGATCAGTATCTGGGATTTATTTAAAACCTTCTCCTCAATTGTACAATCCCTCTCCAAAGAACACGTTATTGATCTGTATGAAGAAGTTTCTGTAAATGAAAAAATTGCTCTAGTATACGAATTGTTGGAGAATAAAAACGAGTTCCTTTTTACCGATCTTATTGTAAAACCGGGCTCTATCTTAGATATCGTATGTGCCTTTTTAGCTATTTTAGAACTTGCCAAACTTAGGAAGATTCGGGTGTTACAAAATAAAATGTTTGGAGACATTCGAATTACCCGAGGTTTAGGAGAGCAGGAACAGGATGTTGGATAGGGAATGCGCTCTTATCGAGGCAATTTTATTTTTGGAATCAGAGCCTCTAGATGAAAAAACTCTTTGCCGCCTTACCGGTTTATCGAAAGAGATAGTACATAGGGCGATTGAAATACTTAAGCCTAAGTATGGAACAGAAGAACACGGCATTGAATTAATCGAGTTGGGAGGGGGGTATCTTTTTTCTCCTAAAAAAGAATACTGGGAAGTATTAAAAGACCGGTATGGAAAAAAACAGGAGGGCAAACTCAGTAGAGCAGCTATGGAGACTCTCTCCATTATCGCCTATTCCCAACCCATTACCCGGGCCGAAATTGAAAACCTACGGGGAGTATCCGCAGATGGAATGATCAAACTGTTGCTTTCCAAGAATTTAATTCGGGAGGTAGGAAAAAAAGATGCACCGGGCAAACCTGTTCAGTACGGAACCACAAAAGAATTTTTAAAATTATTCGGCTTAAAGAGTATTGCTGATTTACCCAAATTGGATGAAAAAGAAAAGGAGAGATTTGAATTAAATGGATGATAGAAGGAAAAGCAGAAATAAGGACCGAGTTGAAATTTTTACTAATACAAAGGATGGCAAACTACGCTTGCAGGTATACTTATCCCGATCTGGTTTAGCTTCAAGGCGCAAGTGTGAAGAGTATATTAAACGAGGTCTGATTCGGGTTAATGGAAAACTAGTTACGGAAATGGGTGTAAAGGTAGGCCCGGAAGATATAGTTCAATTTAGAAACCGTAGAATCTATCCGGTAAAACGGTACCTGTACCTAGCCCTTCATAAACCCCCGAAGTATCTAAGTACTACTTATGATCCGGATGGCCGGCCCATTGCTTTAGATTTGATTCGTCCTTTCCTAAAAAACCGGCTATATCCAGTAGGACGATTAGATTTCCTTTCCTCCGGATTACTTCTCTTTACCAATGATGGTGAGTTTGCTAAAGCTGTTTCGCATCCAAGTTTGGGCATAGAAAAAGAGTATATTGTGGAAACGGAAAAGGACATTCCTCTTGAGTTTCTAGAGGAGTACAAGAAAGGAATCTATGTGGAAGGGGAGATATACCGGCTCCATTCCTATACGGTAAAAAGCCCCCGAAAAGTACATCTTATACTGATCGAGGGAAAAAATCGGGAAATCCGCAAGGTTTTTGGCTCAAGAGGATTGTATCCTCAAAAAGTGCATCGGATTCGTATCGGATCTGTGTTAATAAGGGGGCTTCCAGCAGGTAAATTCCGTTTCCTTTCCAGGAAGGAAGTAGAAGCTTTGAAACATCCTCAATACAGGGAGACCGTATGATAGTAGCTATCGATGGGCCTGCAGGAGTAGGAAAAAGCACCATTGCCGCCTGTGTTGCCCAAAGGTGCGGCTTTACCTACATAAAATCCGGCGAGTTTTACCGGGCTATAACCTGGAAAGCCCTGCAGGAAAAGATTCAACCGAACCAAGAAAAAGAGGTCCTCCGGATAGCCCGCGCAACCACCTTCGATATTAAGGGTGGCATTTTATTAGTGGATGGCGTTCCTAGAGAAACTGAACTCCATTCGGACGAGGTAGACCAGTATGTGGCACCCTTTTCTGCCTGTATTCCCTTACGACATTACATAAATCAGTGCTTACGTACCTTGTCGAAAAACCGGGATGTAGTAATGGAAGGTCGAGACATTGGTACCGTAGTTTTTCCCCAGGCAGAAGTAAAAATTTATCTTGATGCTAGTGTAGAAACCCGGGCACGAAGAAGATTAGCCCAGGGAACGAGTAATTTATCTTACGAAGAGCTTGTTCAGAGCATCGCAAGCCGGGATTCTATAGACGCTCAAAAACAGGAAGGAGCCCTTAAAATTGCAGAAGGGGCGGTATACATCGATACATCGGACTTGACGATAGAACAAGTTTGTGAGAAAGTAGTGGCAATTATTCTACGTACGCGGAACATCAGCAGGAGTAATATGGAAGTCATGACGGAACAGGAACAAAAAACCACAGAAAATTCTACCCCCCACACTCTGCAAGGAGAATTGCAGGAATATTACCTGAAAAATCTGGACGAATTAGAAGAAGGTCGTCTAATTGACGGCAAGGTGGTTGAAGTAGGTCCAGAACATGTGTTTTTGGATGTAGGGTATAAATCTGAAGGAAAGGTGAATCTTTCAGAGTTTAAAACCCTTCCCAAAATCGGCGATATTGTACAGGTAGTCCTCTTAAAAAAGGAAAACCGGGCCGGAGAAGTTATAGTTTCCAAACAACGGGCAGACGAAAAACTTTTCTGGAAGTCTTTACGGCAAGCTTTTCAGGAAAAGCTTCCGGTGGAGGGGAAAATCGTAAAGGCCATAAAAGGCGGTTTCGAGGTGGATTTAGGGTATGGCATTATGGGCTTTAATCCTATATCCAAAATCGATATCGAACGGGCAGAAAATCCGGATCAATATGTTGGCCTAGAATCAAAATTCCTTATAGAACGATTGTATAATGAAAAGCGGGTAAATATTATTCTTTCCCGGCGAGCCTGGATGGAAATGGATATTGCCCAGCGTAAGGCCGAGTTTTTCGAAAAAACCCAGATTGGGGACGAAGTAGAGGGAGTAGTAAAAAGTTTTACTTCTTTTGGCGCTTTTATCGACCTAGGAGGGTTTGACGGCCTGCTGCACATTAACGATATGAGCTGGGGGCATGTTACTCGGCCTAAAGATTATGTGAAGAAAGGGCAAACCATCAGGTTGAAGGTGGTTCGTCTAGATAAAGAAAATCAAAAAATCAATCTTTCTTTAAAACATTTTACCGAAGATCCCTGGTCTCATTTCGAAGATAAGTACCACGTGGGTGATATTGTAAAAGGTAGAGTTACTAAGCTAGCTGAATTTGGAGCTTTTATCGAACTAGAAGAAGGCATTGAAGGGCTAGCCCATATCTCCGAGTTCTCTTGGGTAAAGCGGATAAAACATCCAAAAGAAGTACTCAAGGTGGGCGATGAGGTAGAAACTATGATCCTTGGGTACGATATTCACGAAGGGCGCATTTCTTTAGGTCTTAAGCAGGTATTTCCCAACCCCTGGGATACGGTTCTAGAACGGTACCCAGTGGGAATGCGGCTAAAACGTCCCATACGCAAGATAACCAATGCCGGAGCTTTTATCGAACTAGAAGAAGGTATCGATGGTTTCCTCCATGTAGACGATCTTTCCTGGACAAAGAAAATTAAAAATCCTTCTTCGGTTCTAAAAGAAGGGGAAGAAATCGAGGTAATGGTGCTGGAAATTAACCCGGCAGAACGGAATATACGGTTAGGGGTGAAACAGTTATCTGAAGATCCCTGGATTTCTTTAAAGAAGGCGTATCCGGAAAAAAGTGTAATCGAGGGCACTATTACAAATATAACCGATTTTGGTCTGTTTGTTCGTGTACAGGGCGATATCGAAGGTTTGGTAAACAAAGCGAACCTACCTCTATCCTCCGGAGAAACTCCTGAAGATGCCTTAAAAAAATACAATGTGGGCGATCCGGTAAAGGCCGTAGTGTTAGAAATACACCCCGCAAAACATAGATTATCCTTATCGCTTAAGGAGTATGTTAAGAAGCAACAGCGGGAAGAGCTGAAAAAATACATTCATGAAGAGGATTCAGAAGCCACCTTTACGCTTGGAGATTTTTTGAAGGAAAAAAACGCGGATTGAACGGCTTCTTGGATAGGCGATGTTAAAACATACAATCGACCCCAAGAAATTCGAGACCTTCATCGAAATTAACAAACAGATTAATTCGGATTATTCCGATGTTCGGGCGTTGTTGACCGAGATACTCGAATCTGCAACCCGATTAGTAGACGGGGAAGCTTCTTCGCTACTCCTGTTAGATAAAGAAAGTAACAAGCTTTTTTTTGAAATAGCCCTTGGCCCCAAAGGTCCCGAGGTTAAAAAGTTTTCGTTAAATATGGGAGAAGGAATTGCGGGCTGGGTAGCAGAGCATAAAACTTCTTTAATTGTAAATGATGTTGGAGAAGATCCCCGATTCTTTGCGGATGTTAGTAAAAAAATCGGTTTCCCTACTCTATCGATTCTTGCCACACCCATGCATGTAAAAGGAGAATGTGTAGGAGTAATAGAAATTATCAATAAAAAAAACGGCAAACCTTTTAACCAGGAAGACTTAGAGTGGCTAGAAATTTTCAGTACCCAGGCCTCTTTAGCTTTACAGAATGCTCGGAACTACCAACGAGTACGGGAAGAAGTAGACCTCCTCCGCGATAGGGTAAGCGTTGAAACGGGCTACCACACTTTTATTGCAGAGAGCAAGGTTATTCGGGATAAACTAGAACTGGTAAAGCGAATTGCTCCTACCGATTCTTCAGTACTGATTTTGGGGGAGAGTGGGGTAGGTAAGGAGCTTTTTGCCGAACAATTACATCTGTACAGCCCCCGTAGGAACCGTCCCCTGATTCGAGTAAACTGTGCAGCTCTTCCGGAACATTTATTAGAAAGTGAGCTGTTTGGACATGTAAAAGGTGCTTTTACCGATGCAACTCAAGACCGCAGAGGAAGATTTGAACTAGCGGATGGGGGAACCATTTTCCTCGATGAAATAGGGGATTTACCTCTATCCATCCAAGCGAAACTTTTACGCATCTTACAATCAAAAACTTTTGAAAAAGTGGGAGGGGCAGAGACCTTAACAGTAGATGTTCGGATTATTGCAGCAACCAACAAAGACATAGAAGCTGCGGTAGAAAAAGGTACGTTTCGAAAGGACCTATTCTATCGGTTGAATGTGTTACCCCTCTACATTCCTCCCTTACGCCAGAGAAGAGAAGACATTGTTGCTTTAGCTAACTTTTTTCTGAAAAAATTCAATCGGGAAACCAAGAAGCAAGTAAAAGGATTTTCTGACAGGGCCATGGAGATGCTGTTATCTTACAGTTGGCCTGGAAATGTGCGGGAGTTAGAAAACACGGTGGAACGGGCAGTGGTAATTACCAAAGAGGAAGTTATTGGTCCTCAAGACCTTCTTCTTCCTATGGAACAGGAGAATAGGCCGGAGAGCTATGAAGGAAAACCTTTTAAAGACGCTCTACTGTCTTTTAAAAAGAGCTTTCTCACCCACACCCTCCAGCAGCACAATTGGAATCAAACCGAAGTAGCCCGAAGACTGGGTATCCAGAGAACGTATTTATCAAAGCTTATTAAAGATTTAGAAATTACCAAATAAGGAACACAAAATAGAAGGAGTACAGCATGTCAGAAGAGGAAAAACGAATTGACCGCCTAGCAGCCTTTATTCACCGGTACCGGTTCGTATTTTTAGGAATTCTTGTAGCTGTAGTGGTAGGCCTGGTGGGAGTACTCGGTTATGTGGAAATCCAAAAAAGTCGCACCGAGGAATCAGTTCGCCGTATCGAAGAAGTCCTCCGAAAGGTATCCCAATGGCAGCAAGCAGAGGCTCAGGAAAAGGAGAAAAATGAGAAGGAAATCCTTTCTGAACTCGATTCTCTCCTCGCGGCTTTTCCTCGATCTTATGCAGCAGCCCGGGCTCTCCATGTAAAAGGAGAGATAGCTTTTGAAAAAAAAGAGTATTCGGCAGCCGCAAAAAACTGGAGTGAATTAGCTGATAAATTTCCTAAAAGTCATCTAGCTCCTTTAGCTCTTTTACGGGTGGCAGTATGTAAAGAAGAACAAGGGGATATAGAAGGAGCCTTAGAGACTCTAAAGCGAACAGAAACACGATATGGAGCTCAATTTCCAGAAACTCCCCGTCTTCTCTTTTCCATAGGAAGGTTGCTAGAGAGCAAAGGTTCGTCTACCGAAGCAGCGATATTCTATAATAGGTTAGTGGATGAGTATCCTGCTAGTAGTTGGACAAAGCTAGCCCGGAACCGACTTATTTATTTCCGTACTACCCAGACAAACTCAAAATCGTAACTGAAGAACATAAAAAGAGTTCGTAAAAGGGGGAGAGCATGGCTGTATACGGGGTTAGAAAAAAAATATTCTCTACACGTAATTTTGGCCTTGTAATAGGAGGCTTAGTAATACTGCTCCTTCTCCTTTTAAACGGTTTAACCCTTATCCCAGAACGAATAGAGTTAAAAATCCTAGATTTACACTTTAACCTTAAAACCCTAACGACCAGTAAGCGGATCCAAGAAGGAGTTCAGGTTACTGCCCAGAATCCCAACATTTCCCAAGATATTCTCATTATAGGTATTGATTTTAACTCCCTTTCCCAGCTCGGTAGATGGCCTTTCCCTAGGTACCGTCATGCCCAATTGGTAAACTCTTTTGCCCGTATTCAAAATCAGGAAGATAGGGAACGGGCTTTGTTTCTCGATATCTTTTTTATTGAGCCGGACTCTAAAGCCTACGATGATGCTCTGTTGGTTGAGAGTCTTCGACAGAACGGTCGAGTATATTTAGAAACGGTGTTAGATATTTTCCCCCCACCTCCGGGAAAGGAAGAAGAGTTTTTTTCCCGGCAAGAAGCCCTGATCGAAACACTTGGATCTATCAAAAACCTTCAGGGAGATTGGTTAAAAATGCCTCCCTTTTTCGGAGCCCAACCTCCCTTAATACCTTTTGGCAAGGTGAGTAGGGGATACGGTCATGCTAATTTTCTATCCGATTATGACTCGGTCTATCGGAGACAACCTCTTGTAGCACGATTTTCCCGTTTATTAGATACGGTGTATTTTGATGAACTATCCCCTGAAAGTGTTCCTGTAGATCCTAGCCGCTTTGAATGGATGGGATGGATGGATCGGGACGGCAGGGAATACCCTCTAGAGTTTCCCCTTTCAAAAGAAGCGTTAGAAAAATTAAAAAAGACCTTAGAAGAACGGTCTGTGTCTAGATCAGAGGACACGAATGGAGATGGGAAACCCGATACCTTTCGGTACGTTTTACGCAAATACCGAGACTATTTTATTCCTAGTATTACCCTTTCTCTTGCCTGCGAGTATTTTCAGGTAGATCTTTCCCAGATTGAGGTGATACTAGGTCGTCATATACGACTTCCTAATCCCAAAGGGAAGGATATTCTTATTCCTATCAACTCTTCTGGGGAAATGTTGGTAAACTTTATGGGACCTCCCTCCAGTGCTACTCCGGATGGGTATCAGACCTTCCCTGTTCGCAGCTATGCGGCGTATGTGGCGCGGGTGCCCGGAGAAGATCCCGCTACTTGGCCTAGAACTAGGGCAGTGGGTGGAAAGATTCTAATGGTAGGACCTTTTGCCGAGGGAATGGCGGCAGATCAAAAGCCTACCCCCTTTGGGCTTATGTATGGAGTAGAGATCCATGCAAACAGTTTAAACACTATTTTAATGCAAAAGTTTCTACACTACGCCTCCGGATGGGTAAATGCCCTAATCCTTTCTCTGTTAGTGTTGGGCATTTCTTTTATGGTATCTCGACTGTCCACCATATGGGCTTTTGTGGCAGCTCTTGGTACCATCCTCCTTCTGTTTATTGCAGTGACTTTTGTATTTGAGACCTATGCGTACATAATTAACTTTAGCCTACCTGCGCTTGGAGTGATCCTTAGTTTTGTGAGCATTGTGGTATACAGGGCCATGACAGAAGAAAGGGATAAACGCAGGATTAAGGAGATGTTCGGAAAATACGTGAGCCCTACAGTAGTAGAACAGATTTTGGACCGTCCTCCAGAGTTGGGTGGGGTAGACAAAGAATTAACCGTATTCTTCTCTGATATTCGGGGATTTACCACTCTTTCAGAAAGCATGAGTCCGCAGGAGTTGGTAAACCATCTAAACGAATACCTCACTGCTATGACCGACATAATTCTCTCCTACAATGGTACCCTGGATAAGTATGTGGGAGACGAAATTATGTGTTTCTGGGGTGCTCCGTTACCTCAGGAAGATCACGCTCTATTAGCCTGCAAGTGTGCCCTTAAACAAATGGAAGTACTTTCTCAATTGAATTCCCAATGGCCCCCGGAGCGCAGGATCGACATAGGCATAGGAATTAATTCCGGTATCATGACAGTAGGAAATATGGGTAGCCTAGGCCGTATGAACTACACTCTTATGGGAGATAATGTAAACCTAGGTGCAAGGTTGGAGGGTACCAATAAGGAGTATCGTACGCATATCATTATAAGTGAGTACACTTATGCTCTTGTGAAAAATCGGGTTATTGCTCGGGAATTGGACAATATCCGAGTAAAAGGAAAAAACCGACCCGTTGTTATTTATGAGTTGATCGATGTGCCGGAAGGCTATTAACCCTGCCTGCTGTATTCAACAAAACTGCCTTTTTTCCTCAGTAAGAAGAGTAGGGGGTTGGCTAGCCCTAATAGGAAACAAGGTGCGAGGATTGATGCACGTACTTTTGCCTAGGATTCTCTTAAACTTAAGCGGGAGGGTTGGGCTTGCAATACTCTTACTTAGTTGCGGCCTTGAAACCTATGTGTACCTGAATCCGATCAATATAGATTCAGTAAAACCTGAAATTACCTTAGGAAATGGGTACTACCAATTTTCCCACAATACCGATAATGATATCGATGAGTTTTTGGGCTACGAGATTTTTTACAAGTTTTACCCGGCAGGTACAACCACCCCGTTCACCCCTATAGAAGGAGATCGGGCATCCCTGGAAAATAGGTATATTCCTACCTTAACTCCATTGTCCGAAAAAAAATTTCAACGTCTTCGTTTAGTGGCGTTAGATGGGCTTTCCGCGGGAAAGGAAATAGGGACAGCTCCTCCCTTACTTCCTATCAGCTCAGGAGAAAAAGATACTGGTTGGGTGTACCGTCTTGATTTTAGGCCTCTTTTAAATAGTCCAAGTGAACCTCCTGAATTGGTCCGTTTAAAAGCGGATGGCAGTACAATCGATGCAACCTACCGTATATTGCGTGCCCCCCGACAAGGTAGTACTAACGAAGAGACCTTTACTCCCTTAGAAATTAAAGTAGAGGATCCGGACATAACATCCATGGGGCTAAAAGAATTCGTATCCAACAGAGGAAAATTAGCTGTGGTGTTTGTAGTTTTAGCCTATGGGAGAAGAATGGACGGATTGTATATTTATAGTAACGCCATATTTTTAAATCGCAGTTCTACTATGGATGATGTAATGGTTATCGATCTGTAGTATGCCCTGAACAAAGGAGCTCAAAATGATCTTTCCGTTTATTCGATTATTGTTAACCTATGTAGCCATTGGATTGGCCATGGGAATACTATTTTTTTATATTTTTCATCGTCCTTTTCTTGGGGAATTCTGGGGGTATGTGATTCTGGGTACACTCAGTGCGGCCTTAGGGGGACTCCTAGAGCTTTTTACCCGAGATTGGTGGATTGTTTCCTGGGATCCGTTCCGGCAATTTAATCTTATACCTCCCTTAGGAGTAGCATTCCTAATGACCCTTATTATTCAAGGTATATACAATGCCAGGGATGATTAGCCTGGAATAATTTGAA
>JBDNDI010000360.1:0-2824 GCA_046719195.1 Spirochaetales bacterium
TTCCTCTACGTACCCTTTCTCCCTGACAAATCGTTTAGAAAACAGCCCTTTGATATTCCGGGCAGTAACATTTTTCATGCCATCAAAGATGGAAGTATCGGGTATCCACTGGAGGTTAGCCAGGCTGGGATCCGTAATTACAACCCGTCGACCCGCTTCGCCCATCAGCCTGGGCATAAGAGTCAGGGCTTCATTTATTTTGTTTACCAAAGGAGCATCCCCACGTTTGTTTATTTGCGCTGGGGTATACTCATACCCTCCTAACATGGAAGGAACTCCTAAAATCGTACAATCCCCGAAGGAAAGGGTTTTAGGATACCATACAAACCCTTCAAACTCCCGAAGGGTTTCCGGAAGCAAATCCAACGCATGGTAGAAAGCCACCCCTACGGCCTGGTCCAGAAATAGAACAAACGTATTCTCCTGCGTCTGGGAAAAAGTGAACAACTTTGTAGGATGGGAACTGCCCCCGATCTCTTTTGGATTTGATTCTTTTGCAATAAGGAGGGAAGATTGGGTACCCATAATAAATACGGAAATCAAGATTCCTTTTAGTACGAATCCTAACAGAGCCGCCTTTTTCAGTTTTAGGAGAATATAGACTCCTACCCCTACTCCCGCTAGTACTCCTCCCTGGAGCCAGAGGGGAAATTCTCCTTTTAACCGATGGGGGTTATCAAACATAAACCCTCGGGTTAAGGTCCCATAATTCCCGCTGAAAAAGAAATAAAAGGTTACACTTAGTAATGCAATCGACACACTACTCAGCAATAAGACCTTCCGAACCTTTTGTTCGGCAAGAAACCAGAGCAGGGAGGGGATCAAGATACATAAAGAAAAACCCTGCAACAGGGTGAGGGTCAATAGTTTCCAGGGATGTTCAAACTCCGAAGGGGAAGAGGCAATAACCTGGATAGGGTTTAAAAGAGCAAGGAGTAACCACACCACGAAACAGGAAACAAAATACAGGGATCGATTTCGATGGATATCCGGCACTAAGGTATTCACCTTTCCTAGAATAATCCTCCACCCATAGGGGGCCAATATAATCCCCAGACTAAAAACAATTACTGCAGCTTTATATTTCGATTTTAAGGCAACAACCTCCGTAACCACCGACAGTAGAATGAGAAGAGATACTCCTATACTTCCCCTTCGGACTAGTTTCCCCGGCTCCTTGACATATCGGAATGCAAAATTCTTTCCGAAAGAAAAAAGGTTATTGATTGTCCAGTATAGAACCAGACCGGAAGGAGAATTGTACAAAAGTACCAGGAAAATCACTGCCATCCCTAATAACTGAATCCGCTCCTTCTTTTCCATATCTTTGGAATAGAGGAAAGCAGAAGCCACATTAAAAGCAGTCATGATAAAAGGCATGACATGAACAGAAAAAAATCCTAACGATAGTAGAGCATCCGGCTGGCTTAAATCTTTCAGAAGCAGAAAGGACTGACCCCGTAACGAAGTTGTGTGGGAGAGGAACTGGTAAGCAGCAATAAAGAAGGGGATCTGCAGGAGTACTCCTAGACTTGCCTTTAACGAACTTAAGGGAGAGTATCCCATCTGCCGGTAGTACGTATTCAGGATAAAGCGACGTTCCTCCCCCTTAAATACGGCTTTAATATCCTCTACTTTTTTCTTCATCCTCTGGCGAAGGTCGGCATCTTTCTTTTGCCATCGATCAATGGCTGAATAGATGGGCAGAAGGAGCGTATTTACCAGGAAGCTTAGAAGCAGGATAGACAACCCGGTTCGATAGTTAAAAAGAACCTGGAACAATACAAAGGCAGCCTCGATACCTACCCGAACAGGCCAGATGAAAAGTGTATAAAAAATGGTACCCATTTATGAATAACCTCCAGTAGAACACAAACTATCTATCCCCATATAAGAGAATAAAATATTATCATAAATGGCCATAGGAGTACAGTTCATTAGTAGTTCTGTTCTATCCATTCCCGGTACGCTTCGGAGCTTGACGGTGTCTAACCCCGCTTCCTGGGCGGTGATTTCAATCAGCTATTCCAGCAGGCGGAGGTTCTCCCACTCGTTCTCTCCCCCTACGTTGTAGGTTCGACCGGTTTGTCCCTTGGTTAGGATGGTCCAGATCGCCTCTGCATGGTCCTCCACGTACAGCCAGTCGCGGATGTTTTTTCCATCCCTGTACACGGGCAGGGGCTTGCCTTCCAGCAGTGCCGGGCTACATCCAGCAGGGTAAAGGTACCCAACCTATAAGGTCTAAATTCTATCGGTTATACAGCAAAAATTCGTTGAATTTTTCATTGCAAACCATTAGAATTTCAATAGAATGACCGATACTTGGATTCATCGTTTCCGGCTCCTCTAGCCTGGGAATAACAAAAAACGCCGAGTATTTGACCGGCCGTAAAATCGAGTTTATCCTTAGACCGTTCTCGTTTCGGGAATTTGTACGGGCACGAAAACCCGATCTGCCAAACTTTTCCCTGGATACCAGAAACGAAGCTGAGTGTAAAGAGTACAATACCTTATATGGGCCTTAGGTACACAGATGTCCGAAGAAACTCCCTATGATCTTTTAGACGGCCATCGGGTGGAAAACGCAGTGTATTTTGCTCTTTCCGATCGATATCCCCATGAAAAACCAAAAGAGCCGGTGGCTCTACGGAACTTCCGCAGCACCTATCCGCAAGCTTCCCGCGGTATCCTTATTTCTCGGGATTGGTTGAGTCTACCTGCGGAACCCACTTCCCCATGGATCATCCCTGTTTACCTATTAGAGTTTATGAACCTACAAGGGTTTGAATGAAGCGGCGCAAACTTTCCTGCCAGGGGGGTACAG
>JBDNDI010000361.1:0-2806 GCA_046719195.1 Spirochaetales bacterium
AAAAAGGGGAAAGGGGGTTAGAGCTTGCCATATTTAGATCTAAGGACGGAGGTGAAAACTTTGAAAAGATTGTATCCTTTTCTAAAAGTGATTTGAATATTCAAAGCCATAAGGTAATTTCCATTGAAGGTGCTTCCCTAAATATGAAAGGGAAGACCGTTGAATTGTATGTGTCAACAGAAAAAGAAAAAGAATATCCACCTGGTTTTGAGCAATATAGAAAACCCGGCACGGGTGTCTGGTCTATTGATCGGATTGTGGCAGATTCGGTTGAAAATTTGAAAAAAGGGAGGTTAGAACCTTTTCTTGATTCTCAAGATCCTCTACATTTACACATTAAGGATCCTACCCTTGTGCATTATCCTTCGGGAAAAGAAGTGTTGATTTTTTGTACCCATCCTTATACGTGGGCTTCCACGAACTCGGGGTTTATGATTAGAGATGGGAAAGATTTTGATTTACCCATATTTGATTTTTTCTCACGTGGTTTAGCCTGGGATATTGCAGTAACTAGAATAACAGATATTCTCCCTCTTCTTCCCTCCTATGGCTTTCTGCCTGACACAGTGAATCTTGTAATTTATGACGGTGCAGAATGTTTACGTCCCCACGACGAGAACGTTAAAGCAGTTAAGCGACCGCGAGGCTATAGTTGCGAAGAAATCGGAGGGGTGGCGTGGTTCCCGGCAGAAGACCTTGAAAAAATAGAAAGACTTAGCGCAAATACCCCCCTATTCTTTTCCCCTTATGGAACAGGATGTAGCAGGTATGTGCATACTTGTGTGGGTAAAAAAGGAATTTATGCGACTTGGCAACAGTCACAACCAACAGGAGCTCAACCTTTGGTCGTTCATCGCTTAGATTGGGAGGATGTGCACAAATTATTAACCTAACTGATGTGACAGAGATTATTCTAAAGGGATTGATTTTCTTTCTATCCGGATTTGTGCAAGGGCTGACAGGGTTCGCCTTTGCCCTACTAGCGGTACCCTTACTTTCTTTGCTTGGCTCTTTGCGCGCTTCGGTAGGTCAGATGGCCACTGTAGGAATGATAATCATATTGTATAGTTATTACTTGCATCGTAAAGAGGCATGTGTAAAAAGGGTGCTTCCCCTTGCTTTTTGTGCGATTGCATCTATGCCATTGGGAGCTGTTTTTTTGGTTTACACACCCGAACGGTATGCTACCATTGCCTTAGGGGTTGTGTTAATACTTCTTGTTGTTAGTACTCGCTTCTGGAATGCAAGATCCACAGATTTTATAAAAAGCAAGACTGCGGGCTATATATTTGCTGGAATCTCAGGGCTACTGGGTGGGGCTTTTTCTGCTCCAGGTCCTATAATTGTTGCATACTTCACAAATAGTGAATTCCACCCTTTGCAAGCAAAGGCAAATACCCAGCTTTTTTTTGCTTTCACTAGTGTCGCATTATTTTTTACTCATCTTTTTAGTGGAACTATCACAAGGAATATTATATTAGGCTCTATCTCGCTAATTCCTCTCTCCCTTGGGGGTACTTATTTAGGGGTATACATTTCTCGGGGACTATCTAGTAAAATATTAAAAACGTTAATAGAGGTAAGCCTTATCGTAATTGCCCTGTATCTCATTTTAACTCGATTGTAATGAATCCCTCACACCTGAAAAAAAGCATCCAGTACTAAATCAGTAGCAGCCTTGGCCGCAAGGGGTGGCTTGTAATGGGAGGGAATAATCGGGAGAGCCTTGGGAAAAGAGGAGCAGAGAGACTTTTCTAAAGATTGAACTAATAAGTCAGATAAAGCCTGAATGCGGGTAATAATAAGGATGGCATCAGGAGAAAACACATTGGATAGGGATTGGACGGCCCTGCAGAGAATCCGTGCCTTTTTCTGTAACAGGGAAAGGGTTTTGGGATCTTTCTTTTCTAAGAGGGATTCAAGGTCTTTTTGCACACCTAGGGATTTTTGTAAATCCTGGAGTATGACGTCTTCGGAAAGATAGGTTTCCAGACAACCTTTTTGCCCGCAGTAACAGAGGGGGCCTTTTGGGTCAATCCCTAGGTGCCCAATCTCTACGGCTGTTTTTTGGTTGTTTGCAAAAGGAACACCCCCCTGTACAAAAGCGCCACCTACCCCTGCTCGGATTAAGACTGTTAAAAACGAGGCAAGTCCTTTTGCTTTGCCGTACCGGTACTCGCTAAGAGCAAGCACCGAGGTATTGTTATGTACATGAACCGGAATAGAAAAGGCAGCTTCTATCCGTTCACGGATTGGAAAGTTAACCATTCCCGGGATTCGGGGATAGTTTAGAATGGATCCCTGTTGTATATCTACCCGACCCGGTAATCCGATGCCTAGGCCCATGACTTTGGATGAAGGGATTTGTTTTTCTATTAGAGCCTTTTGAATCATCTCCTGTATTATTCTTAGGGAGCCCTCCGCATCTACCCTAGGGGGAAATTCCCGGCTCAGGGAATAGCTAACCTCTCCACTAAAATCAACTACTACCAGAGTAGGGGTTCGGGTCCAGTCTATTCCGAGTATGTAATAGGCTTCAGGATTGATCCGGTAAGCTACAGGCTTGCGGCCTTTTTTCCCTTTAGTTCGTTCCTCCTGTGCCTTTTCTAAAGGTTTATTCAGGCTTACAGGTAGAATTAACCCGCTTTTCTCTAGCAAAGTGAAAATGCGAAATACTGTGGGGGGTTTTAAGCCTGTGCGAATAGCAATTTCCGATTGGGAAATCTGCTGCTCCTGGTGAATTAGCTGGAGAACGAGTTTTTCATTTCGCTCCCGAATATCGGTGCTTCGTAATGGTTCGGCTTTC
>JBDNDI010000362.1:0-2793 GCA_046719195.1 Spirochaetales bacterium
AGTTCTCTACCGTACAAGGTAGCCCACTTTTCCGAAGAAGCATATCCGCCTCTTGCGCTGTCATAAATCCTCCTTGGATACTCATGTATAAATAAAGTTTCTGCTTCTACCAAGGAAATATACTCCTTTAAGCCTTTTTTATCTATATGTGAAGCAGTGGTTTTGAACTTCCCCAACGCCTGGTGCATCTCTTATGCGCATTCCTAATCGCTGGGTATTGTAAAGCTACAAAACTCTGGCATGGAATTAAAGCACATTCCGATAATCTTAAGATTAGGTTTTTGAACTTTCTCTTTTTAAACAAGGAAGGGGTGTTTCAATCCCTGCCATCCACCCTGAGGGGAGGGCGGCAAATTATAATTGTGTAAAAAGATGGGTTCTTATGTACACCCCGAAAAGAGAAACATAGAGCAGACGCTCTACTAAAGTAAGGTTCCCCTGGTTCCTCCTATGGGATAATATCGATCACCAGGGGCGCTACTCTTGTGTATGCCTTTACCTTGATTAAGCCCATTATTTCCAGGGCACGGAGCTCTTTGTTCACCCGTACCCTTCGCGTACCTGCCATGTCCCAGACCAGTTCTTTTGTCAAGAAGATTCTCATGTCTTGCCCTTGTCTTGTACTGTACCAGATAGCCGCAAGGACAATGGTTTGGTATTTCGTGAGCCTTTTCAGGGCATACAAGTGTCTTTCGGTCATATAACCTCCTGTACTCTTGTTCGATATCTTCGTCCCAGCCGAGCTCGTACAGAACTCGGAACCGATACTCCAGGAACCGTTGCATTTGTTTTTTTGACCAGTGACTGCTCCCTGTCCAGCACTCACACTGGACCATTTTTTCCCATTGAGGACGTGCGATGCGAGAGGAAAAACTACTCGAATTATGCTATTCAGGTGATCTACGGCCTCTGGGACTAGGTCTACGATGATCAAATCTGAGTGCTGCATTATATTTTCGGCGTAAAGGTCTTTGGGTTTTACCGCTTCAGGACCAACATGTCCCTGATTCATGATTTCGGCTTGTTTCTGGTTCGCCCACCACTTAAGAGCGTTTTGGTTTAGAGACCTACCCCCGGTGTTATTTTCAATGCGCACATCATAGTACCAGTCCCGCAAGGGAGGATATCATCTTGGAAGCCCTCTAACTCTTGCGGCCCTTTAGCTGAGGAACGGTAATTGTTATGTTCGGGTCGTTTGGTTTTTATTTTCGATAATTTTTCCAGATATTGTTTTTGATATTCTGGCCTAAAATAGTAATGTACCCGGGCACAACAGGTCCGGTGGGTTAATTGTTTTCCCACAATCTTCCTGCGGTCATCCATTCCTCCTTAGATTAATTTTACGGCTATTTGTACGTACATGTACACTTCGACGCCCGTAATTTGTCTGTGCTTTTTTTTCAAGCTTACTGCTGAAGCGTTTTCTTATGATCTGGGTCCACGAATCCCAGAGAATTGGTGGTGGTATATTCCGAGTACAAGGGCTAACCGGACGCCCGGTATTTCCACACCTTGCTAAAGGCCAGGAAAGCTTCTTTAGGGTCATGAAAGGTATTTAGGTAGAGCTTTGCCAGTTTGTTGAAAAGAATAGATTCCGCGCTTATTATAATGTCTACAGCAGTTTTCCGGCAACATTCTATCCAGCTTTTTAAATATTTCGAGTTCTCAATGACCGGATCGAACTTTTGATCTATTTCCCTCTTCCAGTTTCGGGCAATTACTATAAGCTTAGCCGCATCGCTCATGGTATTTCTGTTTGCCAAGATGATCTTTGCAGCCTGAAGAACTGAGTTGGCGACCCTTACCCCCTCCGATACATCCAATCTATACCGAAATCTCTTGCTAATTTGGGGTAATAGGCTTGAATACCGTGATCATGTCCTGAGTTTCTCCTCCAATTCTTTAGCCCTTTTTACCACCTGCACGAGGCGGTCTCTGATTTCTTTGATGGGTAGATCGAACCAAGAAAAAGGCCGAACGTATAACTGTTGTCCTTCGACCGATGGATTAAAGGAAATGTAAAACCAACGGGTGAGCCCGGTTACTAAAGCAAGACAGGTAAGCTGGAACCGGTGTTTCCAAATTACTTGTCCATAGTCCCGGCTTTGTAGAAAAAGATTCTTGTTCGGACATTTAATAACGATCCCTGCGCCTATTTCAGGGATTATCCCGTCCAGGGAAGCCCATACCCATCCAGCGAGCTGAGGGTCCATCGGTTCGTAAAACCCTGCTTCTTGTACCTTGTACCCCCAGGTATTCTCAAAAAGCTTCCTGGCGATGGGTCTGTATTTTTTTTCCCAGGGAGTTGGAAAAGATGACTTTTTTGGCATAGCCTGAAAATACACCCTTTCTCTCACTACCGATTCGATATATGCTTTTGACACTTCTGGGATATCGAACAACCTCCAGATTTCAGACGCAATGAACTTCCCGGACCGCTGTTGGAACCGATCAGAAGAATGTTGTATAAAAGATTCATGGCTCATTTTTTACTCCTTTTTCTGCGGAAACGGTTTCTGATTTAGCAAAGAATTACCATTTCCGGACTTCCTAAGATTTTTTAATCCAGGCCTCTGTGAGGAGGGCGACACGCTGGGAGGGATGGTCACCACCCCTCCATCCCCGTGTTTCAATCCACGCCCCCCGTGAGGAGGGCGACTGTTGTCAGGATATGCTACAGTTGCGGCGGAAGAGTTTCAATCCACGCCCCCCGTGAGGAGGGCGACGGCACTTAAGCCGGCAGGTTTTTGTTTGGCAGATGTTTCAATCCACGCCCCCCGTGAGGAGGGCGAC
>JBDNDI010000363.1:0-2781 GCA_046719195.1 Spirochaetales bacterium
TAAGGAGCATTAAGGCCATGGCTACTACCGAAATCCAGTACAAGGCGGTCCGTAACGCAATAAATATTCTATTCATGGATGACTCCTAAAAGGAGAAATAGGAGAAGGAGGCCGGGGAAACCATAGGGCAACCGGCCTCTACTCAAACTAAAGGAAAATTATTTTTTCTTAAGGGCTTCAATTTTTGCTAGATTATCTTTTCCTACGGAATCGGCAAACTCATCCTGCACTTTTTTCGTGGCTTCCATAAAAGGTTTGCGATTAACTTCGGTGACTTTCATCTTTCCTGTAGCTTTTATCTTATCCCAATACTCAGAATCCTCTTTCTTAGATAATTCTCTTTGCCAGGCAATAGATTCTTTAGCTGCCTCCCAGAAAATCTTCTGAACTGCGTCAGGAAAAGCAGTCCATCTCTTCATGGAGATCAAAATAGGTTCAGGCGCATAGGCATGGGCAGTTAATGAAGCGTACTTCTGTACTTCGTAGAATCGTTGGGTATAGATATGAGCAGCGGGGTTTTCCTGTCCGTCTACCACGCCTTGCTGCAAGGCTGTATACAGTTCTCCTAAAGACATAGGAGTGGGAGAGGCACCCAAAGCTTTCATCATAGAGACAAAAATCTTATTTGTCTGAACCCGGATTTTTAAACCTTTCATATCTTCTATGACGAACCCCATTTTCCATATACCCTAAGAGCTTTATTCCTTTAGGTTCCATGGCTTTACCTAATTCCATACCTACGGTGTCTAGGGATTTGTAGGCATGTTCTAGATCTTCGAAGAGAAAAGGCAGATCAAATAAGCTAATCTGAGGTTGGAACTGACCTAGCGCTGCGGTACCTACTAGGGCCATATCGATGGTACCATATACAATTCCTTCAATTAGGGTTTTTTGATCCCCCAGCTGGGAGGAGTGAAAGGTTTTTACCTCAATTTTCCCACCCGACTTCTGTTTAATAAGATCGGCCATATAATCTCCCCCTCGGGCATACGGATGAGAGGGTTCTGCAATATGACCTAACCGCAAGGTCATACTAGGTATTTCGCCCTTTGGGGTAGGGGGAGCTTCTTTCCCCCCTCCGGCAAAAGAGAGGGAAGCTAGCACACAGATCCCTAATACAAGCATTACTAACTTCTTCATGATGTTTCCTCCTTCCTAAGGATAAAATTGAATTTTCAGATATTTTCTCCCTAGAAGAAAAATCTGTATAGAAAACGAACATTTCTTTCGTTTATTTCATTAATTTCCTTTGGTTGCTAAGTTCTAAAAAGTTGTCTACAACAAAAAAATGAAGCAACAACAAAGGAAATCTTGAATTGCACTATCTTTCCTACTATGTTTACGCCCTTATTCTGCTATTTCACTAGGCGCGAAGCACAAGTATTATAAGAGAGAAACGAAAATCCTTACTCCTTAATGTTGCCATTTATTGCACTATACTTTTTTACAATCTAGAGCCCTTTTTATTACCTCTAGTAATTGATTACAAACCTATTGTTGTTTCTCCCTTTTTCAGCATAATCTGAATTTCCTTAGTTGGTTATTCGATTCTTCGGTATCGGTCTCTGTCCTATAAGCCTTCTGCAATTACAAGCGAAATACTAAATAGTATCGAGGAGGCAGTTATTGTTTTTTCCATTGATTTAAAAAGACTGTAATCTAACCAATGATACCGTATACTAAGTTTCGCCCACTAGGATCCTTGAAAAAAGACACCCTCTGGTTTAGGTAAGGTACCCGACAAAACTCTACCCGGATGAAGGCGCAAGTAACCCGGAAGGTCCACAGGGAAGGATTATAAACCTAAACGAGGGGCACGGAAAGCGGAAACTCTATTCGAGCGGTACCGTATGTGTATCTGGAGGGGATCGTTCGGGAACGGAGGTGGGCTGAAGAAGGGAGGAACGGGTCGATTGTAGTGGCCTTTGGAGTTACTTCCGAAGGGTATGGAGAGATTGGGGGAGCGGCAGAAGGAGCGAAGGAAGACAAAGCCGGTTGGGGAGCCTTCCTCAGGAGTCTAAACGATCGAGGATTGGAAGGGGGGAAGCTGTTCCTCTGGGACAACTGCAGGGGTCTGGGGGAGTTCCTTGGAGAGGCCTACCCGGAGGCACAAGGGCAGAGGTGCCCGGTGCTTATCTATCGGAACGTATTCTCGAAGGTTCCGACGGGGAAGAGGAAAGAAGGGGAGGCGATGCTTAAAGGGATACCCGCCCAAGAATATGGATTTGCTTATAGGAGGTGAAACCTGTTACGAGCCCCTTGAAGCTTGCACGAGTGCCGCATGAGGGCGTCTAGAAAAAATTGGGCGAAAAACTGTTGACAGTACCGACAAATGGGCGAAAAAATATTAACATTGTCTGAAAACCTAGATTATTTTCCACTTAATCCCCTATTTTATCTTCTAGATCAACTACCAGCACCATAAAAACCCGTCAGAGTCAGAGGTAAATCTTCGCTAATCCTTTGCTTTGGGAAAGGGAGTGTACTGTTAATAAGCTTTTAGGGAGGGTTTAACCAGTTTAGTTGATAAAAGACTAAAACCCGCTCTTCTGAAATGGGTTTATAGAAACAATTATGGAAATGTCATCATTAATTGGCACTTTTCTATTGGGACTTCTATATTGGAACCTGTTAATTGGAACGTATTTTCGGGCTGGGCGGACTTGAACCGCCGACCCCCAGACCCCCAGTCTGGTACGCTAAACCAACTGCGCTACAGCCCGATTCGGAGTGACAGAAGTAACCCTATCATAAAAGGGGCCTCTGTGTCAATTGAAACAC
>JBDNDI010000364.1:0-2776 GCA_046719195.1 Spirochaetales bacterium
GCTCCGATTCATTATCAATCCTTTAAAGAATCGGGGACACCTCAACCCGAATGCCGGTTCAGTTAACAAACAGGTAAAATGGTACGGACCGAAGTTTTAATTGTGGGAGAAGGGCCGGCCGGCACACCACATGTGCCTGGGCTCTTAAGAAAAAAGGCCGCGATGTCCTTTTGTTAGAAAAAACTCCTTTCCCTAGAGTAAAACCCTGCGCAGGTTGGGTGGCGCCTGAGGTTTGGGAGGATTTGGGAATACAGCCTCAAACCTATCCATATCTCCCTAACTGAATTGGATCAACTGGAAGTCTCGTTCCGAGGTGTTAAGATCCGCCTACGGACAAAAGTACATGCAATCCGGAGGATCGAATTCGATGCGGGGCTAGCAGATCGAAGCGGAGTAAAGATGCTGTATGATCAAGTCCGTCATATTATCCCTAGCGATGAGGGATATTTAGTAGACAACTCCTATACAAGCTACAAACTCTGGGTTGAATAGATAACAAGGAGATCCATCCCCGGGGATACGTGTACTACCTAAGGTCCGGAAAGCCGGTTCTACAACAGGGAAATGCATATCTTGTGGGGGATGCGGCAGGGTTAGCCACCTGGGATATGGGGGAAGGTATTGCTCCGGCTATCCGAAGCGGGTTGCTAGTCGCAGAGTCCATCTGTACCGGTAAACCGGTTGATACGCGTTGCATCAGAAAATGGTCCCAACCTTGGCCCGTAGGATGGTTACTGAAACCTGTTAGGTTATAGCTCTGTTTTCTTTGCTCCATTATGTTGGATCTAGGTAATTTTGACCAAGCACTTCTCTACTTCTCCTACGTAGAACCGGTGGTAATCTTTATTGGGATACAATTGTTCTAGGGCAGAATCGAGAAACAGGCGAGGCTCTAAATCTTGCGTATATAGCTTCCTACACAACCAGACCATCCGCGCCTGGGCGAAGGATACACCTTTTCGTTCAATATCTACGGGTATAAGACCTGTGGCTTTTTCTTTATCTGTATCTCTCCCGGAATGAGAACCACAGAAATCCAGTAAATCTTTATATTCAGGAGCGAAAAAGGAAAGAGTATAGTAGGGAGCCTGATTTATGAACTCGAAGGTAAAGCGGGTGGGCCGGACAAAACAGATAGCTACTGGCTTTCTCCATAGAAAGCCCAAACAACCCCAGGCAGCTGTCATGGTGTTCCACCTCTGCAGGGTGCCGGCTGTAACCAGCATCCATTGGTTTCCAATTAGGTCCACTGGATTATCTGGGATCTCGGTTATGGGTACTTCTTTCCAGTTTGGTTGTGTATTCATAGGGCTTTATTCTTACACCTAAGCCCTTGTTTTGTCAGTACCCTGAATGGGTATTTGCGAAATTTGCATATTGCAAATTGATTGCGGCTAGGACCTAGCTTTTGAACTCTGGTTTTTTCTTTCTCTGCGCCGGCTTTTTAGATAGAAACAAAGAGCTACCTAGACACTGAGAGACCCGCTTGGCCCCTTTGGCCATAAAAACCGATAAAAAATTAAAAATTTTTTTACCTTTTTTCAATCAACCGAAGATTATTTCTTGTTATAAGCTTGTAGAAACTCTTTGGGTAAACCCTCTGTTGTGGGGGTATCTGTGTTCATCCTGGAGGAGGGGATGCGAGTTTCTAAGTGTTTTATTCTTTCTGGTTTATGGGTCGGTTTTATGTTGGGGCTTGGCACTAGTCCAGAAGCCACAAGGGCGGATAGTTTTAGCCTGGGTGCGAGGGTAGGTTTTTTAAACACCTCTACTAGCGGGGTATCCAGGCAAGATCTACTTGTACATATGGAGTTGGCGAGTCGGGAAAAAAGTTTTGAGAAATGGATAAGCCTTTCAGATTGTATCGATTCTGTCACTCCCGAATGGGAGCAGGAGAGTCTCTATCGCCTACTATTCGATCGGTTTCGAAAATTTCTTCTTTCAGAATGGGATACAAGAATACCTAAAGTCTTTTTACAGGATTTGTTAACTGAAATAGATGTATCCAACCGCCTCTTTCTTTTACAAACCGACGAGGAGGGTCGGTTTGTATTAGATGAGGTAGGCGATCCAATCTTAAAAGGAATAGAAGAATTTGCTAAGGACGAAGCTGACTGGAAAAATAAGGTAGAAGAAACAAAGTTAGCTCTCTTAAACCAATGGGAGCAGGAAGCAAAGGTTAAGTACCAAGAGTTGTTAAGTTCTTTTAGCGGGGTAGGGGAAGAGTTGCTGCAGCAGGCTGCCCAAGAGTTAACAGTAACAATCGGAGAGTACAAAAAGGGTCTAGAACAGGAAATGGAACGGTTGATTCAACGGAGTTCCAAACAGTTCCTGCAAGCTCGATTACGTGACTCTTTTTCTTTACGAAAAAAGAGAGAAAAAAGTACAGCCGAAGCCTTAGCCGTTTCTCTTTGGAGTGATACAGAAGCACAATTAAACGAAGGTATTAAAAGGTTAGAGTCTGCTTTGCCTCCGACCACAGAAGAACCTGTAATTCGGGGAATGGACCCCTCCCATTGGCAGGAAGAGTTTAAACGAGAGTTTGAACAAGGTATCGCTTCCTGGAAAAGAGTGGAGGAAACATTTCTACAGGAGCGATTATTATGGGAAAGCCAGACTCAGAAAGGGTATTTGGCTGCAGAGGAGTCCTGGGACAACCTGTTTCAGGAGTTTTCTGTTAAAAAAAACCAATGGATAAAGGAAATGGAGTCCTTGCTTGCTCAAGGAAGGGAACAATGGGAAGAGGAGCAGGGGAGTTTCCTTAAATCAAAATGGC
>JBDNDI010000365.1:0-2774 GCA_046719195.1 Spirochaetales bacterium
TCCTCTGACCAGGTAGGGGCTTTATTTAATACGTACCGCATGAAAACGGAATACAAAATCAAAACCGTCATTAGTGTGTAAAGAATTATTTCTAGGGGCTTCACTATCCATTTTTCATACCACTGGAGGAAACGATCTCCCCTTTCTAATACTTGTTTCACCATGGCACTCCTCTTCCTGAGAGGTACACTGCTCCACAGTATACCATACATCGAGAATAAATGAAGAAAGGACTGCCTGATCCGGCAGTCCTTATAGGGTTACATAGCCTTATTTTGCAAACAAAACACCTTTAGCGTGATCGTTGCCCTTCGGGGCTACTACACCCTTCCGAGCCTCTTCAATAGTCTGCATGAACTCATTTACCCATTTAGGATCGATCTGGGTTTTGATCCAATCTAATACGGGCTTTTGAGTCTTTTGCTGGAACATTTCTATTTCTGCTGCAGTAGGTACATATACTTCCATTCCCTGCTTTTTTAAGTTTTCTACAGCTACCACATTGGAGGAGTAGGTTTCTGCAGCCACGTGTACCATACCGGAAACCTGAGCTCCATCATACACAATTTGTCTCAGATCATCCGGAAGATCGTTGTAGAATTTGTTATTGATAAAGGTGAAATCAATACTATAGATATGACCGTCCAAAGTATAATACTTCTGTACTTCATAGAACTTCATTACATACACTAGGCTCGGCGGGTTCTCTTGTCCTTCTACAACTTTCTGCTGTAAAGCTGTATACAATTCTCCCCATGCAATAGGTACCGGATTTGCTCCAAGCGCCTCTACCATTCGCATATGTCCCCGGTGTTCCATGGTGCGGATTTTTAATCCCTTTAAATCATCCGGAGTACGAATGGGTCGTACGTTGTTGGAGAAATGACGGAAACCGTTCTGGTTTACGTTGATACAACGGATGCCGGTTTTGCGGGTCATTTCTGACATTAGTTTCTGCATGTACGGGCTCTGCATTACTGCCCAGGCTTCGTTGTAAGTTTTAAATGCATAGGGCACAGCTGTGGCGAGAATCTCGGGGAAAAAGGTTCCCACCGTACCTTCACTTACATTACACATCTGGGTAGCCCCGATTCGGACGCTCTCTAACTGCTCCCGTTCCGAACCAATGGTATTTGCCGGGTAAATCTCAACAGCTATTCTGCCTCCCGAGCGGTCCTCTACATAGGCCTTAAACATCACGGCATCCGCATGGGCAGATCCATTGAAAGGATCGGGTGGATCCCCATGAGCAAATTTAATAACGTATTTGGCTGCGGCCGACCGGGCAGAGGGACCGGTTTCCGTTTTTCCACCTGCCCAAACAAATCCCACTACGGCTAAAGATAGCAGTAGCATTCCCCATTTCTTCATAAAACACCTCCTGCAGAAATTTTCTCCCTTCTCCTACGAGAAGGGTTAGAATGCTTTTCAAGAGGCAGTCCATCCTCCGTCAGAGTAGATGATCTGCCCGTTTATATAATCCGAAGCCTTGGAAGCAAGAAATATGGCTAAACACCCAAGGTCTTTCTCCGGATCAGCCAACCTTCCCATGGGTATTCGCTTCATAACCCATTCTTTTTTTTCGGGGTTCTCAAATAGTTTCCGGGTTAGTTCGGTTGCAACGAAACCCGGGGCTAGGGCATTTACATTTATATTGTATTTGGACCACTCTACGCACATGGATCGGGTTAGCCCTAAAATTCCCATTTTAGAGGCTACGTAAGGCATAATGTCCGGAACCGCCATAAAGCAGTTTAGGGACCCTAGGTTAATGATCTTTCCTCCACCCTGCTGGATAAAATGAGGAACAAAAGCCTGGGAGACTAGAAAAGTAGCTGTTAGATGGGTATTTAGAACCTTGTACCATTCTTCAATGGTAATCTCAAGAGCCGGTTTCCGAACCTGCACACCGGCATTGTTCACCAGAATATCGACCTTACCAGAAAGCTTTACGATATCGTTAACGTAACCTTTTATATTCTCTTGCTGTAGAAGATCTCCTAGATACACCCAGGTTTTTCGACCGGTACTGCGGGCAATTTCTTCTGCTGTTGCCTCTGCTTCCTGCTTCAGGATGTCCCAAATTACCACATCTGCTCCGGCCCGGGCAAACATAGTAGCAATAGCTTTTCCGATTCCCCTTCCCGAACCGGTTATCACCGCTGTTTTTCCCTCTAAGGAAAAAAACTCACTCCATACATCTTTCATGGGCTTATTCCTCCGGATGAAAAATAACTTTAAATAAACCTCGCTCCCCTTTTCGCAGGCGGCTAAACCATTCGACCCCCTGGGATAGAGGAACCACATGGGTTAAAAAGGGTGAAAGATCCACTTTTTTTGTAGCTAAAAACTGGATACAAGCGGGATATTCATCACTCGAAATGTAGCTGCCTAGTATTTTGAGCTGCCACGTAGTGATTCTCTGTATGGGAACAGGGATCTCTTGATCGAACAATCCAACACTTACATACTTGCCATTCTTTTTTAGAAGCTGTATCCCCGCTTGGGCGGTTTGTGCTTTTCCCACAACATCAAATACAATATCTACCCCCTGGGGCGCCACCTGCCGGACCCGATCAAACAGGTTTTGCTCTCGGCTGTTTATAGTAACCTCGGCTCCCATTTTCCGGGCTAGTTGTAGCTTATCTTCGTCTATATCTGTGGCTATAATGAAACCCGCTCCCTTTAACCGCAAACTTTGCAGAATAAAGGATCCGATAGTACCCGTTCCGATCACTAATACGGTATCGCTTACCCCTAATTCGGCTATACGT
>JBDNDI010000366.1:0-2764 GCA_046719195.1 Spirochaetales bacterium
TCCAATATCGAACCTATATTTCATTCCCAACCGGACTGTATATCCGTTGACGAAAATGTGCCTTCGTCGCAAGGCAATACAAATTACCGACGAGCATGGGATTGTAATTGAAGGTAATCTGCCATTGACTACTGTAATGCTATTAAGCTCCCAGGAGGATAATATAAAAGCTGTGTTGGACCTTATGTATTCTCTAACCCCGGGCAGGTGGATCGTGTCGCCGGGTTGCGACATGCCCTAGGCCACACCGATCGAAAACTGCCTTGCCCTAGCCCAAACGGTTCGACACCTGGAAAAGGCTCACCAGATAATATCCCACTATTCTGGTTCGGATTTGAAGATAGATAGGAATTTGCCTGACTACTCTCAACTACAGAAACCCTTAGTAGAAGTGTTTACCTTAGATAGTGCTACCTGCGCTGCCTGTGGATATATGTGGAGGCAGCTAAGGAGGTGGTAAAACGGTTTAAGGGCAAGGTAGACCTGGTGGAATACAATTACCCAGTTCGGGAAAATTTTGCCCGTTCCCAAGCTATGGGAGTAAAGCAGCTTCCGAGCCTTTATATAAATGGACAGCTTGCCTATTCCCCCCTGATACCTGCGGTAGAAGAATTGGTCGATCGGATTCAAAAGGTAATGTAGCCAATTGCCTTTTTTTAGCTGTCTCTTAATCATTCGGGGGTGGTGGAAGGAAATACGTTGTGTAGTATTTACATAACCTTAGGTATTTGATTATATTTAACTGATAACCTATGAGTTGTGAAAACTGTACCACTACCCCTGCTTTACCAAGCGGACAGAAGAACTTTATTTTCTACGCGGCTCATCCGTATATGCTTACCAAATGCTATCAATTATTTCAGGACGATGCCTCTGCTCAATTAAATGATGGTTTTCTTACTCTTCAATACGACTTCCAGAAACTATTAGGAAATTTTATTAGCAGCAAGGCTTTTACGGAAAAAGAGTTGAATAGTATATTACTTATCCCGATTGATCTAAACGAACCTATCAGTTTCTCCATTTTTAGGCGAGCAAAAAGTCTTTCTTATTTTATTAATCTTACCTTCGCTAAGGATTTAAAATGGATTCTTGACAATCAGAGGCTGATTACTCTTTTCCAGCCTATTGTGAATTGGGCGACAAAAGAGATTGTTGCCTATGAATGTCTTAATAGGGGAGTAAGAGAAGATGGTTCTTTAATGCCTCCTCAGGTAATGTTCGAATCTGCGCGAAAAACTGAGATGCTCTTCAACCTCGACAGGCAGTGCCGACAACAATCTCTAAGAGAAGCTAAACATAAAAACATAGATAAAGGCCTGTTTATTAATTTTTCCCCTTCCTCCATTTACAATCCGGAGTTTTGTCTAGCCGATACGGTCGAATGGGCGCAAAAATTACAGTACGATTTTTCCAAGGTAGTCTTTGAAGTAGTTGAAAGCGATCGTATCGATGATCCCCAGCATTTAAAAACAATTATAGAATATTATCTGAAAATGGGATTCAAAGTTGCTTTAGATGATGTGGGCTCGGGATATGCAACCCTAAATCTGCTGGCGGAATTAAGACCGCATATTATTAAAATAAATATGGAGTTGATACGGAATGTTCATAAAGATTCTGCAAAACGCACTATAGTAAAATCCCTGGTACTAATAGCAAGAGAAATACAGGCGAAAACCCTTGCAGAAGGAGTAGAAACCAAAGAGGAACTGGAAGTTATCCAGGATTTAGGAATCGATCTGGTACAAGGATACCTTTTTGGAAAACCTGCTGTTGAACCTGCAACGCATATTTATATTTAAATAATTCCTTTTAGTAGAAGTCTTAAAATAGGATAACAGTATCGGCCCCTAAACAGCGGACCACCTCTAACGGAAAGAGATTCGGCTCCCTTAATATTTATCCTTCTGTTAGATGATAAATACTCCGGATATCCTCTTCGGTATATCCTCCGATTCCCCAGAGACGGCAAAGCTCCAGAGCTTGAGCGGTACAGGCCTCTACATCAATCTTCTGTAGATTAGCTTCTTGAAGGGTAGTAGGAGTCCCAATCTTTCGATACCAAGCTACCAAGAAGCCTATTACTTTTTCCGCACTGGCCAGATCTTCGGAAAGATCGGGCAAATCAAATACCCCTTTCCCAAACTTCACCAACCGGTGAACAAGCTTTTGCTTGTGATACTTTAGCCAAGCCGGTATAATTATGGAAAGCCCCGCACCGTGCGGTAAATCGTACAAACCACTCAGGGGATGCTCTAACATATGATTAGGAACACTTGCTCCCTCCACTCCTGTTTTAAATAAACCGTGTCCATATACGAACAATACCTTCCTGCCCCACCGTTTGGTTTCTGTTCCTAAATGGGTTAGACATCCTTCGCCGAAGATTATCTTTGTAGGTAATTCCCATTCAAAACCAACCATTCCAATACCCCCTTCTTATCGCAAGATACCTTCTATCTGTTGCATCACTTCCCCAGTAAGCATAGGTACCACTTCCATCGCCTTTAGATTGTCTATCAGTTGCTCTACGCGGGAAGCTCCAAGAATTACGGTACTTACATGGGGATTCTTCAAACACCAGGCAATAGCGAGTTTGTTTAAACTGGTTCCCAAATCTTCCGATAGAGTTGTGAGCTTCTTTGCCTTTTCTATCATTCGTTTGCCTTCTTCGGAGAAAAAGCGATTTTTTAGCCATTCGTACCCAGGTAAACTCAGTCGGCTTCCTTCCGGAATGCCTTCATTATATTTTCCGGTGAGA
>JBDNDI010000367.1:0-2745 GCA_046719195.1 Spirochaetales bacterium
GAAACATAAAGGGGCAATATGTGGCTTCCCCCCTTCCTAGGGGAGCAGGCATAACCCTTTCTCTAGTAAAAGCGGATGGGTTGCTGCGAATACCCGCTAATGTTCAGGGATATGAAGAAGGAACCCGAGTAGAAGTAGAGCTGTACAAACCCAAAGAAGTAATAGACCGCACTCTGCTGGTAGTAGGTAGCCACGATTTAACCCTCGATCTCTTGGGTACGGTACTAAAGCAGAAGAACCCGGAGGTGCGTTTTATTAGTTCCCATGTAGGAAGCTTAGGCGGGTTATTGGCCCTGAAAGCAGGAACCACCCATCTAGCTGGCCTTCATCTTTTTGACGAGGTTACGGAGACGTACAATATACCCTATGTAGAGAAGTATCTTGCAAATAAACGGGTGGTTCTTATAAATCTTGCGTACCGTATGCAAGGGTGGATGGTACAAAAAGGAAATCCTGAAGAAATTACTGGATTAGAAGATATCGCTTCCCGGGGGTTGCCCATTATTAACCGACAGAAAGGCTCCGGAACTCGAATACTATTAGATCACCTGTTAAAAAAAGGGGGGATTTCTCCTAATCGGATTCAGGGTTACAACAGAGAAGAATATACCCATCTAACGGTAGCAGCCGCTGTAGCTTCGGGAAGCGTTAAGGCGGGTATAGGAATCTATTCGGCTGCTAAATTGTATAGCTTGGATTTTATACCGATCTGTGAAGAGCGGTACGATCTGCTCATGGAAGAGTCCTTTTACCAATCGGATTTCGGAACCCTAGTGCTTGAGGCGATGGAATCTAAAGAGTTTAAAGAAAGAGTGGAAAGCTTAGGGGGATATAGCATGAGGGATACATCTCAGGTATTATACAGGACATGAGTAAAAAGAAAATTGCAATAATTCATGGTCCCAATTTAAATATGCTGGGTAAACGAGAAGTACACATTTACGGTTCTAAAACGCTAGAACAAATAAATAATGAAATAGGGGAAGAAGCAGATCGACTGGGATTAGAAGTGGAGTTTTTTCAAAGCAATTCTGAAGGAGAACTGGTAGGTTATATTCAAGGTTGCTTTCAGCGGGTTGATGGAATCATTATCAATCCTGGTGCTTATTCCCATTATTCTCTAGCCCTGCGCGATGCGATAAGTAGTGTGAATCTTCCAACAGTAGAAGTTCACCTCTCCAATATATATAAACGCGAATCTTTTCGACATACTTCGGTTATTGCACCCGTCTGTGTGGGACAGATCAGTGGCTTCGGCAGCCGAAGTTATCTATTAGGCCTCTGGGCCTTTGTGTGAGTTCCCCCACACTCCCTCTCCTTTCCTGTAAGTATTCCGAGGGCATGTTCCAGGAGCGGGAATAACACCGTCATATGTTCTTCGACGGCCCGAGTACTTCCTGGTAAATTCACAATTAAGGTTTTTCCCCGGATACCTGCTATTCCTCTCGAAAGTATCGAACGGGGGTTCTTTTTATAGCTTTCCATACGTAAAGCTTCGGGAAGGCCGGGCACTTCCCGTTGAATTACCTTATGAGTAGCTTCCGGGGTTACATCTCTCGGACTAAAACCTGTACCGCCGGTGGTAAGAATTAAATCCACCTTTTCTAGATCGCAGAGTTTGGTTAATGTGTTGGCAATGATTTCTTCCTCATCCGGGACTATTCCCTGCCAAACAACGTCCCCCAAAGGAAGTAAAAGGGTATGAAGGAGTTTTCCGCTTGTATCCTCCCTCTCGCCCCGGCTCCCTGCATCGCTAACGGTTAAAACCGCAAATCTATATGCGGGAAGGGGTGTAATTTCCATTCCTGTAGCTATTTTACCTCCCCGTAGCACTTCGGTAAAAATTCCTTCCCGGGGCATTACACAGTCTCCTGCCTGGTAGAAAATGTTACACCGGGAGTGACACTCTTTGCCGATTTGGGTTATTCGAAGATAAACATCGGCACCTACCCGTATACGGGTACCCAGGGGTAAATCTATAAGGCTTAAGCCCTCGGTGGTTACGTTTTCTGCAAAATCCCCCGGCCCAACGTTTAACCCCTTAGAACGCATGTACTCGATACTTTCCACTGCAAGGAGACTGATTTGCCGGTGACCAAAACCCGCATGCGCGTCTCCTTCGATCCCTACACCCGTTAGTACAAGGGCTTCTCCCCGATTTTGTTTCCGTTCTCCTTTTCGCTCACTAGTGCATACCGCTATTACTCTACCCATACCGATAATCTCCCCTTTGTCCACCCGTTTTTTCTAGTAAACGTATATTTTCTAATACCATTTCTTTATCTACTGCCTTGCACATATCATAAATAGTTAATAAGGCTATCTGCACACCGGTGAGGGCTTCCATCTCTACGCCTGTTGTGGCCTTAGTTTTTACTCCTACACAGACTTCTATTGTATCAGGTTCTTGCAGCTCTAATGAAACTTCTACATGGGTTATAGGTAAAGGATGACACAGTGGGATTAACCGGCTAGTCTCTTTTACTCCTTGAATCGCAGCAATCCGGGCAACGGAACTTACGTCTCCCTTGGGGAGTCTGCCTTCCCTGGCTAAAGAGAGTGTACGAGGTGACATTCGGATACATCCCTTGGCCCGGGCGGTTCGTAAGGTTTCGGGCTTTGCAGATACATCTACCATGGAGGCTTTCCCTTCTGCATCCAAATGGGTAAGGGATGCTGACACAGAAGGGGCGGGGCTGGGATATTCTAATGGGCGGGATGGGGTTGGGTAGGTGGACGCTGTTG
>JBDNDI010000368.1:0-2726 GCA_046719195.1 Spirochaetales bacterium
AGTCGAACTCGGTATGTATTACTACCGCTCGGCCTGATATTAATTATTTCAACCGTGTACCTGCGTTACCACTATGTGGCAGATTTATTAGGGGCTGCCCTACTCTTTCCTCTTATAATTTGGAGTGGGAAACGATTCTATAGCAGGTGGAGCTAACCATGGGGCTTTCTCTGAGAATCTCCCTAAGGGGTTTTCCTCTACTCATCCTTCTTAGAAGTCTTTTCCAGAAAAATTTGTTTTTCTTTACTGCGCCAGCTGTTAACGCTCCGGCATAATCAAATTAGGTATATATAGAGAAAAGTCCGGTATAAAGGTAATAATCATAAGCACTAGAATCATAGTGGCATAGAAAGGAAGCATGGCTTTAGTAGCTTCTTCTATAGAGATTTTTCCTATCGCACAACCCACGAATAAGGCGGATCCTACCGGTGGAGTGCAAAGACCGATTCCAAGGTTTAGCATGAGCATAATACCAAATTGAATGGGACTCATTCCCAAGCTGCGAACCACTACAGGGTAGAGGATTGGGGTGGTAATAAGGATAAGGGGAGCCATATCCATAATACAACCCAACCCTAGCAGCAGGAGATTGATCAACAAGAGCAGTACTACCCGGTTATGGGATATGGAAAGGAGAGCTTCCGTAGCTAAAGCAGGTATTTTTAAAAAGGCCAAAAGCCAACCAAAAGCGCTAGCAGCGGCAATAAGGCTCATGACCATGGCGAGAGTTTTTAAACAATTCAAAAGGATGGGTCCCATATGCCTTAAGGGTATTTCCCGATACACAAAGAAGGTAATAATAAAGGCGTACACACAGGCAATAGCTGCGGACTCTGTAGCGGTGAATACTCCGCTAATAACCCCCCCGATGATAATGATAGCGGTAAACATTCCAAATATAGCATCTTTTGTGATGCGTAGCCCTTCTTTTAAAGAGTACCTTCGTTCCTTCGGGTAGTTCCGTTTTACCGCAATTACGTAGCTGATAATCATAAGGGCTAACCCCAAAAGAACGCCGGGTACAAATCCCCCTAAGAATAGCCTACCAACGGAAACGCCTCCCGCAGCTAGGCTGTAAATAACCATGTTGTGACTGGGAGGAATAATAATTCCTTGACAGGCAGAAGTAACCGTTACAGCAACAGAATAATCTGCATCGTATCCCTTATCTTTCATCATAGGAATAAGAATGGTTCCGATAGAAGACACATCCGCTACTGCAGAACCTGAAATGCCACCGAAAAACATACTTGCCAATACATTCACAAGGGCAAGACCACCCCTAACCCGGCCTATGAGCAGATTAGAAAACTCAATTAACCTACGGGATATTCCCCCTGCACCCATAAGCTCGCCTGCAAGGATAAAAAAAGGAATGGCGAGCAAGGAAAATACATTAACCCCCTGCACCATTCGTTGTACTATAGCCATTAAAGGTATATTCAGATACAAGGCTGTTAGAATAGAAGATGCAACCAGGGAAAAAGTTATAGATATACGTAGAAGGAGAAATATAGAAAAACTACCTAAAAGAATAACAGTCGCCACTGTAGGATTAGGCATGGGAATCCTCCGAACCTTTAGAGAATAATTCACGTACGGAATCATAAATAATAGGGATAGAGGCTATAGGCATAACCACATAGAGTACTCCTGCCGGTAGTCCTGTTCCCGGAAGAATGGACTGAAGGGTAAACTTTGTAAGAATACCCCCGTACACAAGAAATACTATACCACACCCTAGCATAAGGAGGTTTTCCAATTTCACTAAAAGTGTGTTTAGCCAGGAGGGCAAGGAAGAGGGAAGAAGATTTAAATGAATGTGTAGGTGGTTTTTTACTCCCATAGCCATGGAGAGAAAGGTAAACCACACAACTAACACTAAAGCAATCTCTTCTGACCATCTAATTCCAGAGTTCAAAACATACCGCATAAATACGTTAATACTTATTATTATTGTCATAGCCACAAGGAGGACTTTGGCTAATCCCACAATAAAACGATGAAAAAGCTCAAAGACTTTTACTACGATTCCCATACCTTCCCCCTGTTGGAAGCTAATAAGAGCGCCCCTAAAGGCGCTCTTATTATTTGTGTTTAGTATAAGCTAATACAGAAATAATAGTCCAGCAAAGAATTGTGTAGATCCGGTATCTACTTCACTTCCCGAATCCTCTTTACAACGGCCTGTAGGTCGGGGGTGAGTTTATCGTACAGAGGCTTCATAGCTGCCTGGAAATCAGCATTGCTGGGTAAAGTTGTAATGATACAACCTGCTTTGCGAGCTCTTTCCTCTGCTATTTTTTCCTCTTTTTTCCATTCAGCAATCTGATACGGCATAGAATCTTTTGCTGCTTTCTTAATAATAGCCTGATCTTCTTTTGAGAGGCGGTCTAACACTATCTTGCTACCGATTGTAATTTCGGGAACTCTAGTGTGCTCGTCGATTGTGTAGTATTTGGCCACTTCGAAGTGACTGGTAGAAATATAACTGGGCCAGTTGTTCTCTGCACCATCGATTACTCCGGTCTGCAATGCCGAATATACTTCTCCGAAAGGCATAGGTGTGGGTATAGCTCCTAACGCGGCTACCATGTTCATCATAAGTTCGCTCTGCTGTACTCGAATCTTCAAGCCTTTTAAATCGGCAGGAGATTTAATTTCCCGTTTGGAGTTGTAAAAATTTCGGGCTCCGGAGTCGTACCAGCAAAGACCTACAAAGGGTC
>JBDNDI010000369.1:0-2707 GCA_046719195.1 Spirochaetales bacterium
TGAAGCTCAGGAAGGAGCTTTTCCCGAAGATTGGGAGGTTTACGATAGTCTTATTGTGTTAGGGGGACCCATGGGGGTATATGAAATGAATGCCTACCCCTTTTTAAGGAAAGTGGCCCAAATCCTCGAACAAGCTATGGCAAAAGGAAAGCGGGTACTAGGAATCTGTTTAGGCTCCCAATTGATTGCCCATGTATTGGGAGCCCGGGTCTACAAAGGCTCGGCCGAAGAAATCGGCTGGAAACCCATCACGCTTACCTATCAGGGGTTAGAGGATCCTCTTATGCAGGTATTAGTGCCCTACCCATCTTCATCTTTACCTTCTTCAGCGTCCTCTTCCTCTGGTTCCTCTTCCTTTTCTTCTAAATCTATCAAGCAGACAGAAGCTAGGGGGACAGATGCAAAGGTGTTAGTATTCCACTGGCATGGAGACACCTTTGATCTACCCCGAGAAAGTGTTCATTTAGCTTCTTCTGAGCAGTACCCCCACCAGGCTTTTCGATATGGCAGCACTGTGTATGCCCTCCAGTTTCACCTGGAGGTTACTCCTGATCTTCTGGATGCCTGGTTTACCAACCACCCCATGCGCAAGGATATACTTGAAGGAGCAAATCAACATTGGCAAAGCTACCTATTACAGGCAAAGCGGTTCTATGATGCCTTTTTTGCTCTGTAAAACCTATCGCTATTAAGCAGATCGAAATACAATCCTACGGTTGTACTGTTTATATATAATTATAAGCCCTTTTGCGTTATTGAAAGCAGCTAGGCGGCTTTTTTGTTAGATTTTGTATACTTAAAGTATACCTAAACATACATATATACTCTTCTCCCACTTTTAAAAGCACCTACCCGTTTCCTTGCGTTTGCAGGTGTGCAGGGTGCATCGATAGCAAATCTCGTTGGGCAAGGAGCCGGATTGAAAAAAGTCCTGCACATTCTTTAAAGTGGTGATGGCTATGGCGGATAAAGCTTCCTGGGTAAGAAACGCTTGATGCCCGGTAATAAGCACATTAGGAAACGTTAATAAACGGGCCAGTATATCATCCGTTATGATAGTGCTAGAGAAATCTTCGAAGAAGTATTCTTCCTCCTCTTCATATACATCAAGGCCTGCTCCACCCAGGTGATTTGTCTTTAAGGCTTCAATTAAGGCTTTGGTATCGATCAGAGCTCCTCTACCGGTGTTAATTAAAAGGGCACCCTTCTTCATCCTTGCAAGAGCCTCTGTATTGATAAGATGATAGTTTTCCGGCGTTAAGGGACAGTGAAGACTGATTACATCGGATTGGGCAAGGAGTTCTTCTAAGCCCACATACGTAGCCCCAATTTCCTGTGCCCAGGTTTCGTTGGGGTAAGGATCATGGCCTAAGACCCGCATCCCGAATCCGGAAAGAATCTTACCGGTAATTCGACCGATCTGCCCGGTTCCGATAATGCCCGCGGTTTTTCCGTATAGGTCAAACCCCACTAATCCGGCTAGGGTAAAGTTTCCTTCCCGGGTTCGAAGATACGCTTTGTGGATTTTACGGTTCAAACTTAACAGAAGGGCAACGGCATGTTCTGCCACCGCATGGGGGGAATAGGCGGGCACCCGCACCACATGTATTTTTCCCCACACAGCTTGCAGATCTACATTGTTGTAGCCGGCGCAACGGAGGGCGATGAGTTGAATTCCCTGAGAAAATAAAAGTTCAACCGTAGTTGCATCGATTTCGTCATTCACAAAGGCACACACCGCATCGTACCCTTTTGCCAGGGTTGCCGTGTCCGAACCTAATTTTACCGGGAAGTATTTGATCTCTACACCGAAGGTATTCGAATGCAGGTCAAAATACTGCCGATCATACGGTTTTGTATCAAAAAACGCCAAACGGATCATACCGGCCTCCTATTATTACTTATTTAGTCAATTTATACAGTAATAATATATCGATATTCTTTTATTGAATCAAGTCCTCTGCCGGACTGATAGTAGAATGCGTCTCGGCGGTAAATGGTAAGCCCTTGGTTCTGTATATTGGGATTGGGATATTTTGGATTGCCCATCGGTTTGGCTCTATTTATTTTATTACACTCAATCAGCTACATCGAGTAAATTAGGGCTGAAAACTACCAGATTACAATAAGGGCTACCGGCTGCAGGCCTCAAACTTTTATGTCCTTAGCCTGCAGCCTCCCTCCGGTCCATAGTATCCCTCGAGTCTGCCTCCTTCTTGTAGCTATTGTAAAGACGTTGATACTATTGTTGCTTGGTCAATTGTATTCTATCAAACAACGACTCCGAATGACCTACAACTACACCGATCTTCACTTCCCAATCCAGAGAAATAGAAGAGGGTTTAGTTTGCGATGCTCCAAGCATTGTAGTATCCAGTTTAACATAGTCATTTCCATTGTAAACCACCATACGGAACTTCTCGCTATCATACGCAGATTCGTAAACCCACTCGGCATAGCTCTGGCCGGAAGCAGTAGGCGTTTGGAAGGGTTCGGTCCAACTATTAGCCCCACTCTCGTCCCAGGTAAAGCTTCCTTTATAAACATAACCCTTCACAGAACCAGTCACAATACCATCCTCTTCCCCGATTACTAGTTTCACTTTCTTTCTTGCAAAGGTTGAATCCGGAAAATCCGGAAAAGGATCCTCCGGCAAGGAACGCAAACGGTACAAACCGAGAAACCAATCCCATACCAGAAGACAGGA
>JBDNDI010000037.1:0-13083 GCA_046719195.1 Spirochaetales bacterium
GGTGGAAAAGATCGGGAAAGTACTCCGGGCTCACATGACGGCTATGAAGCCCCTTAAATAAGCCCCTTTCAAAAACACCCCCCTTTGGCTAGGGAAATATTCGTGCGTTTATCACCCCCGTGATGCAATGGTGAGGGTCAACCAAACAAGCAGAGCGGGGGTTTTTATTATTTTTATCTTAAGCTTAATATTCCTCCTCGCCCAGTATAGCTGAGTGTATAAGTATAATAAGTCTTGTAATTTGCCTGCTAAATCCTTATAATAGTTAATGTAGGAGTACTTAAATAGGAGGGTAACAGAATGAAAAAGATTTCTTTTTTTATCACTAGTGCAGTCACCATAATATTCCTTTTCTCATGCACAACTTTTAAGTTTGAAGGAGCTCAAGTCACTAAATCTATCCCTAGTTATAATACTGTAGGAACTTTTGATGTAACGATTAAAGTGCATGAATTTTTGGGGTCTTCAGGGGGTGTGAACTTATTGAATATCACTGCCGAGGCTATGGATACGAAAATTTATGATACAATTCAAAGAGAAATCCAAAAGTATACAGGAGATGCTGCTGTAAATGTAAGCATAGAGTATAAAGCGGGATTTATAGATCTTCTCCTGAATGGATTAACATTTGGTATTTATGCGCCTGCAACAGCTCACATTAAAGGAACCGTAGTAAAATACTCAAAGTAAAAAGATTCTATTGAATCAAGTATATTTACATGAAAAGGTCGCTCTTATATGGGCTAGCGGTAATTTGTTTAGCCACTGCCTGTAACCCTTCCCAAGAAGCAGAACAAGTTACCAAGGCTTATGAACGTCTAGTAACAGCCATACTTACAAACGATGTACAAGTGCTGAAAAAAATAGCTCCGGCTCTAACGATAGGAGAAGGGGAGAAAGCCCAAGAGGCTCTAAAGAATATTCTACAACAGAAACCCTCTTACCGGGTCCAATTAATAAACCTGGAAAATGCAGAAGTAATACTAGCCGATTCAAAAGGAACTGTCATTCCCTTTAGAAAAATAAAAAATGGGGAATGGATCCTGGCTGATCAGATTACTAGAATTAAGATCATTGACTTTATTCCTAGGCGTGAAAAAAACGAATAAAGCGCTTTTGGGCATGTTCAGCTCACACCACCTGTTCCTTCGCTTGGTATCTCTTCCTGTTGGTTATAGGTTCTTCAACAAACTTCTAGCAGAACCGTTTTAAGATAGGTTCCTTCGGGAAAGGCTATAAGACGAGTATGATCAAAAGCCTGCCCTAATATACTTAGTATTCTACAATTTTTACCTGCCCGACCCGCTGACATTCGAAGAATAGTAAGAAAGTCTTCTTGGGAAATCCTCCCGGAGCAGGAACTAGACAAAAATAAATCTCCAGAATGGAGAAGACTCAGGCAAAGAGTATTCAACTGTAGATAGGCTTCCCGGGCCTTCTCCAAATGCTTTTGGGATTTTGCAAAGGCCGGAGGGTCACAGATAAGTAAGTTGGGTCCAAGAAAGCTCTTTCCCCTTTGGAAATTTTGTAAGTAGTCAAATACGTCTGCCTCATGAAAAAAAAATCTGTCTGGATCCAGAGATATACGATTGATTTGAAACATTTGTTTACTTATTTCAAGAGCCCTGGAAGAACAATCCACATTGTGAATCTCCCCCGCTCCACCGGCTGCAGCCGCTAGCCCAAACGCTCCGGTATAACTAAACAGATTCCACACCCTCCGTCCCTGTGCAACTCGCCGGACAAGTATTCGAGCCTCCCGCTGATCCAGAAAAAACCCGGTTTTCTGCCCTTCCACCACATCGGCCAACATTTCTAAGCCTTGTTCCCGAAAGTGCACCAAACCGGGTACATTACCCTTATGCACTTTAGGCATTATCAGATTTAACCCTTCCTGCTTTCTAGCTTCCACATCCGAACGTTCCACAATTGCCTTCACTCCGGCTAAGCAGGATAAAGCTTCAATTATATACTCCCGGAAAGCCTCCATTCCTGCAGTGTGAATCTGAAACACTGCCACTCCTCCATACAGGTCTACGATTAATCCAGGAAGGCTGTCTGCATCCGCGTGCACTAGGCGGAATCCATCAGTGTCTTGGGGTAAGAACTTTTTCTTTTGCGGATACAGTTTGCTAAATCTTTGTATAAAAAAATCCGTATCAATACTCTCTATCTTCCTGCTTAATACCCGGATTCGAATGGTATTACCTGGATGGTAGGTCCCAATACCTAGACATTTGCCCTCGTGGGAGCGTATCTCTACCACATTCCCTGATCCTGCAGGCTCTGCCCGTTCTACCCCCTGGGAGAAAATCCAGGGGTGACCAGCTAGCAGAGGGAACTCTCTACCTGCCTTGAGGATTACTATCGGATATGAATCTTTCACCCGAATACTTTACTAGAAATCGAAGGGCTTAGTCACTGCTACACTATACTCCCTGCCTTTCGCATTACCCTTGCATTTCCTCATAACTCTGGTATAATCAGATATATCTGAATCGATCTAATTTTGTGAGGAGGAAAGTATGAAAAAAGCAATCTCCGTATTTGTTCTAGTGCTTCTTGCCTACGGTTTTGTATTTGCCTCTGGTGGCAAGGAAGCCCCTGCCCAGAAAACTGCAGAGCCTATAAAACTGAAATGGGCACATGTCTATGAAACCAGTGAAGAGTTCCACAAGTGGGCACTCTGGGCAGCGGAAGAGATTAAAAAACGCACTAATGGCAAATACCAGATTGAAGTATTTCCCGCTTCCAGTTTAGGTAAAGAATCCGATATTGTGGAAGGGTTAAGCCTCGGTTCTGTCAATATCGTATATGCGGGTTCAGCCTTTATAGGGAACACCTATGGTCCCATTGCAATGGGAGAGGCGCCTTTTATGTTTACGGGTTTTGAACATTTTATGAACTATGCAAAGAGTCCTTTCTTCAAAGAGCTTGCGGCCGGGTATGAGCAGGCTTCGAAAGGAAATAAAATTACTGCCAACACTTACTATGGTGCCCGGTGTGTAACCTCAAAGAAACCGATCAATAAACCAGAAGACATGAAGGGTCTCAAAATCCGCGTTCCCAACGCTCCCTTGTACCTAATGTTCACCGAAGCCGTGGGCGCCAATGCCGCACCCATTGCTTTCGCCGAGGTGTATCTTGCCCTACAGCAGGGAGTAGTAGATGCCCAGGAGAACCCCCTGCCCACCATTCAGGCAAAAAAATTCTACGAGGTACAGAAATACATTAACCTAACCTACCACATTATTAACAACCTGCTTACCATTGTATCTGCCTCTACCTGGCAGCGTTTAACCCCGGAAGAAAAGAAAATTTTTGAAGAAGTTACCATAGAAGCAGCCAGACAGTGTTCGGTAGCTATTCGAAAAGCTGAGGATGATTTATTACCCTGGTTTGAGAAACAGGGGAATATTATTAATAAGGTAGATCGCCAACCCTTCATTGATTTAATTGCACCCAGTTTAAAATCGAGTCCCCGCATGACATGGACGCTCGATCACTATAACAAATTACAGACTTTAAAACCGTAAGTACAAAATTACCTATAGAGTGCAGACCGCCGTCCCACCGCATCCTGGGTAGACGGCGGTTTTTCTTATACAAGGAGCTTCTATGTCCGATTTGAAAGAAAAACAAGTCCAACCTCAGCAAGAGGAACAAGGGTTTGAGTACTCCCAGCTTAAATGGGAAGACTGGTTAGTTCTTATTATTTTCTGGGCTCTTTGCCTTGTAGTTTTCCTTCAGTTTTTTTCCCGATATGCGTTAAATGCTGCCATTATCTGGACCGAAGAAATGGCCCGATACTTATTAATTTCCGTCGGGTTTTTAGGATCGGCTATTGCAGCACGAAAGAGGGCGCACATTTATATGGAGGCGGGCTACCGTTTTTTTCCCCCCACATTAGGTTTTCTTATGTCTACTCTCGTGGATATTATAAAAATTATTTTTTTTGGAATGTGCTCTTACCTGTCTTTTAAAATCTTACCTATTATGGATAGGCAACGAATGGTAACCCTTCCTATCCCCATGTCGGTTCTCTACGGTATTGTATGCCTTGGATTTGTTCTAATGACCCTTCGGAGCCTCCAAATTGCTTGGGTTCATTGGAAGAAAAAATATATCCCTGTAGTAAACGAAAAATAGTGAGGTACGCCCATGTTAGCTTTAATGTTTTTCATGTTATTTTTTCTCATAATTATAGGAGCACCTATTGCGATAGCTCTGGGAGGTTCTTCTGCTTTATGGGTCTACCTATCTAAAGCTGTTCCTGATTTTACCATTCTCCACCGGATGGTGATGGGGGTAGATAGCTTTCCCCTGCTAGCAATTCCCTTCTTCATTCTCGCCGGAAATTTAATGAACGCGGCAGGTCTTACTAATCAAATATTTAATTTTGCAAAGGCGGTGGTAGGATGGCTACCGGGTGGTTTAGGGCATGTGAATATCGGAGCGAGTATTATTTTTGCGGGCATGTCAGGTGCGGCTGTGGCAGACGCAGGGGGGTTGGGCACTATTGAAATCAAAGCTATGAATGATGCAGGGTATGACCTAGACTTTTCCGTTGCAGTAACCGCCGCTTCTTCTACTATAGGACCCATCATTCCTCCGAGTTTACCCATGGTAATCTATGGGGTTATGGCCTCAGCTTCTATCGGACGGTTGTTCATTGCTGGCTTTATCCCGGGGCTTCTTATGGGATTAGCTCTAGCTATTATGGTCGCTTTCTATGCCCATAAACGGCATTACCCTCGAGATGCAAAATTTTCGATAAAAAATTTGGGAGTATCCTTTCTACAGGGTCTTCCTGCACTGTTTACCCCTGTAATTATTATTGGAGGAATCATTTCGGGTATTTTTACTCCCACCGAAGCTGCTATAGCGGCAGTTGTGTATGCGCTAATATTAGGAATTGTATACCGTACACTTGATTTCAAGAAATTCGTTTCCATCAGTATCGAGACAGCTGAGACCACCGCTGTTATTTTGCTTATTGTGGCAGGCGCTTCTATTTTTGCTTGGGTACTCACGGCTAATCAGGTTACGGAACGATTCGCAGCTTTCTTCATTGGTTTTACAGAAAATAAATACCTCCTGCTATTGGTAATAAATATCCTTCTACTAATCGTAGGCTGTTTTATGGAGACTATAGCTTCCATTACCATCTTAACACCTGTATTACTACCCGTAGCTATGCGGTTGGGAGTAGACCCCGTCCATTTTGGGGTCATAATGGTATTGAACCTCATGATTGGGCTTCTAACTCCTCCCGTGGGCATGGTGCTCTTTGTACTTACCCGGGTGGCAAAAATACCCTTTGAACGGGCAGCTAAAGCAACCTTTCCCTTCCTTTTACCCTTACTTATCGTGTTGCTCCTAATTACTTATATTGAGCCCTTTTGTATGTGGTTACCGAGTATTGTGTTTGCCAAATAAGGAAGGAGTATCTTACAAAATTCTGTGAATATAAAAATTAAAAATAAAAAAGCCGCTTTATTCGAGCGGCTTTTTTAGGATTACTATTAAACATTGATACTAGATCGCTAATAAGGTGTCTACCAGGCGGTAAGCCCTCCGTCTACCGGTAAAACAACTCCATTAATAAAGGAACCTTGCGGAGATACGAGATACAACACCGCCTCAGCAACATCCTCCACCGAGGCCAGCCTTCCTAAAGGGACCTCTCCAAGCCTTTCTGCCCGTCGCTGAGGATCTTCAAGGAATTTTTCCGTTAGTCCGGTTATGACCGTACTCGGCGCAACGGCATTACAACGAATATTATACTTTGCATGTCGGGTAGCTACCGAACGGGTGAGCTGAACTACCGCTCCCTTTGTGGTAGTGTAAGCCTCGCTTGTATATAAGTGCCCTACCAATCCGCAGATGGAGGCAATATTTACAATGGAACCACCGCCTCCTTTCTTCATTAACGGAAGGGCATGTTTTATGCCAAGGAAAGGTCCTTTTACATTTACCGCTAACATTTTGTCTAAGTTTTCTACGGTCATTTCCTCTATATTCTGTCGGATAGAAATACCCGCATTGTTTACTAGAATATCTAACCTTCCTGTCTTTTCTTTTACAAACTTATAGGCAGCAATCCAGCTTTCCTCTGAAGTAACATCTAACTTTACAAACCAAGCTTTTGATCCTGATTGTTGAAGTTCACTTATTGTTTCTTGAGCCTCCTGTTCCAGGAGGTCAGCAACAAATACTTCTGCTCCTTCCCGGCTTAGAACTCGGGCAATCCCAGCGCCAATACCCCTAGCCGCACCGGTCACCAATGCTGACTTATTTGTGAGTTTCATGCACGCCTCATCCTAATTTAAAAACAAAAGAGCGAACCGCGGAGTTGCGCTCTAGAGAATACTTCATAACTTTCTTCGGTCCGCTCTTAGTTAGAGTTATTTTGCTGCAGCGACTGTAGCCTGGAACTCTGCAACTAGCTCCTTACCAATTTTAGGAATCCATTCATCGTACACAGGTTTTACTGCTTCCTGGAACGCTTTTAACTGTTCCGGTGTTAAGACGGTAACTTTCATCCCTGCTTTTTTCAATTCTTCTATAAAATCATTATTCATTTTGCGGTTCGTTGCTCTCTGGAACTTTGCCGATTCTTTGGCAGCTTCCAGAATGATCTTTTGATCTTCGGCCGGGAAAGAATCGAACATTTTTTTGTTGAGCAGCAAAATATGGGGACCGTAAACATGACCTGTGAGAGTAACAAACTTCTGTACTTCAAAAAACTTGGAAAGATAAATGGTGGGAATTGGGTTCTCCTGTCCGTCGATAGTTTTCTGTTGCATAGCAGTGAACACTTCGCTGAAGGGCATGGGAGTCGGATTTGATCCAAGGGCCCTCCAAGCAGCTAAATGGATCGGGTTCTGCATGGTTCGGATCTTCAATCCCTTCAGATCTTCTGGGCTTTTCACTTCCCGAACCGAATTGGTCAACTGGCGGAAACCGTTTTCGTAGTAAGCAAGAAGCTTTATTCCTTTAGGTTCCAGTAGAGCAGCTAGTTTTGCTCCGATCGGTCCATCATAGATGGCATCCGCTGCTTTTTCACTCGTTACAATGAAGGGCAGGTCGAATACGTTGAACTCGGGGATTAAGCCCGTCAAAGGAGAGGCAGACGTTGCCACCATCTCTAGGGTACCCATGCGAACTGCTTCGGTAGCTCGCACATCATCCCCTAACTGAGCATTCGCATACACCTGTACGTCGTACTTGCCCGGCAGTTTCGACTCTACGATTTTTTCGAATTCTTTACAGGCTAAATACGTAGGATGCGCTTCATTGATACCATTGGAAATTTTCAGTACGGTAGCAGGTTTTGCTGCCGCCTTGGCCTTCTCTGAAGACCCTCCTGCAAATACCACCCATGCTGCAGCAGTAAGCAGGACAACCAGTAGAATGAGAGTTTTTTTCATCTTTCTCTCCTCCTCATCAAAATTATAACGGTTTCAACGAAACCGTGATTTATTTCCTTCGCACCTTTACTCCGGCTATCTTCTCATAGAACTGAATAATGCCACAGTGATCTTCCTTCTGTTTTCCTTCTGCCTTTAGTGCCTGCATGATTTCCATTACTACGCTAGTTAGTGGGATTGGCACGCTTAAATCATGGGCTGTATCCAGAGCATTTTGAAGGTCCTTAATATGTAGTTCAATCCGGAACCCGGGTTTGTAGTTTCCTTCTAATACCATGGGACTTTTCGCATTCAGTACGGTACTTCCTGCGAGCCCGCCTTTTATAGCATTGAACACCTTTTCGGGATCTACCCCGGCTTTGGTAGCCAACACATAAGCTTCCGACATGGCAGCGATATTTAAGGCTACTATGATCTGATTAGCTAGCTTGGTAACATTGCCGGCGCCGATATCCCCACAGAGAACCGCAGAGGAACCCATTTTAAGAAGAATATCTTTTACCTTGTTGAAGACTTCTTCCTTTCCCCCTACCATAATGGCTAGCGTACCATCGATCGCCTTAGGTTCCCCACCGGAAACGGGTGCATCCAGGAACTCTACCCCTTTGGCAGATAGAGCCTTTCCCACTTCTTGGGACACCGCAGGAGCAATAGAACTCATATCCACCACAATCTTACCAGCTGTAATTCCTTCCAGAACACCATTTTTTCCTAGAATTACTTCCTTCACATGGGGAGAGTTGGGCAACATGGTGATAATGATATCGGTCTTTGAAGTCACATCCTTAGGCGAAGTGCCTACCTCTGCACCAGCCGCTGCCACTTCCTTTACCGCCTCTTGCACAATATCATATACGACCAGCTTATACCCCGCTTTTAGCAGGTTTTTTGACATGGGTTTTCCCATGATCCCTAAGCCGATAAATCCGATTTTCATATTTCGCCTCCCAAAGTAAATTAGTTTAAAACATTGAGCGTACCGTTCGGGCAATTTCCTTCGAGGTAAGCCCGTACGCAGCTAACAATTCTTCATAATTCTTCGCCGAAGTTCCAAACGTATCCTGGAGCCCTATAAACTCTAGAGGGGGATGAGCTTCCTTGCGAAGGGCTTCGGCAAGGGCAGATCCTAAGCCGCCGATAATACTATGCTCCTCCACCGCTACAATCGCTTTTACTCCCTTTGCATAGGTCTGAATAGCTTTTACATCCAACGGCTTTAAGGTGCTAACATTCAGAACCCGGGCTTCTAAACCTTCCTGGGCAAGCTCTTCCGCTGCCTCCAGGGCTTTCTTTACCATATAACCGGTTGCAAAGATAGCGACATCCTTTCCCTTTCGGAGTTCCCAGACTTTTCCGATTTTATAGGGCTCGTTTTCAGGAGTTACGATGGGTAGATCGTTGCGATTTATTCGGATATACACCGGTCCCTCTACTTCCAGCATGGCTTCCATCATCATAACAGTTTCCACTGCATCTGCCGGGGAAAGGACAGTCATGTTAGGTAGAGCTCGTAAAATGGCCATATCTTCTACCGATTGATGCGTCTTACCGTCCCCAAAATCAGAAAGTCCACAGGAAGAACCACAGATCCGTACCTTTAGTTTAGGAATGCAGATAGAGTTTCGAATCTGATCAAAAGCCCGGCCTGAGGCAAATACGGCAAAAGAATTATAGAAAGGAATCTTACCCGCTAAAGCGAATCCTGTTGCCGTAGATGCCATATTTTGCTCTGCGATTCCCATTTCAAAAAACCGATCCGGAAAGGCTTCTTTGAATAAAACGGTTCGGGTAGATTTCCCCAAATCTGCTTCTAACACCACCACGTTGGGATTTCTTTTCCCTAACTCTACCAGGCATTGCCCGTAAGCTTCCCGTAAACTCCTGGTTTCTAATTTAATCATCATTGCGTTATCCTCACTTTCTTACCAGTTCTAGTTGTTCTAGCTGTTTCTGTAACTCTTCCTGAGCCTGCTTGTATAACTCTTCAGTTAAAGCTGCATTATGATAGGCAGCAGAATTTTCTGCAAAAGAGAATCCCTTTCCCTTCACTGTATGAGCAATAATTATTGTGGGTTTTCCCTTTATTTTTTCTGCTTCATCTAAGGCTTGGATAATCTGGGGAATATCGTGCCCATCAATTTCTAGAACATGCCAGCCAAAGGCTTTCCACTTGGTAGGGATGTCCCCTGTATCAAAGACTTCTTTTATAGGGCCGGTTGCTTGTATCTTGTTGTAATCCACAATACCCACCAGATTATCTACTTTAAAGTTAGCTGCTGCCATGGCTGCTTCCCATAGTTGCCCCTCTGACAACTCTCCGTCCCCCATAACGACATACACTCGGGAAGGGCTTTTATCTAACCGAAGGGACAAGGCCATGCCATTGGCAATAGAAAGCCCCTGCCCCAACGAACCTGTTACCGCTTCGATTCCAGGCGTTTTCATATCGGGATGTCCCTGCAGGATACCCTCTAAGGTTTTCACCTTTTTTAATTCTTCTCGAGAGAAAAATCCTAACTCAGCTAAAGCGGCATACTGTACAAGCACCGCATGCCCTTTGCTTAAAAGGAATCGATCCCGATTTGGATCCTTAGGAATCTTAGGATTTATCCGCATCTTGTGAAAATACAGAACCGAGGTAATCTCCGCTAGGGAACTAGACCCTCCTAAATGTCCTGCTTTTCCCACGCCTACCATTTCTAGAATGTTGAATCGTAGACGAACCGCCATCTTTTTTAGCTCTTGTACCTTTTCTTGCACCATTCTTCACTCCTACGTTTATATTAATTTCTCCAGTTTCTAATAAACTGAAGCCGTTCTTTTGCGTCCGGCAGGGACGGAGCTATAATATGAAAAAACAGCCCCCTGCAAGGTAGACTTTTTTTTATTTCTTCTAAGTCTTCTAAGGTAAGATCTCCCCAAAGGATAAGCCGTTTGCACTCTAGAATCGTTTTCAGTTCCTTCATCATTTCCTTTACCGAGGGACCCCCTACATCCTTATTTACTTCGACTGCTTTTAATTCAGTGATTGTAAGAAGATCCGGAAGGAGAAAAAACGAAGTAGGATGCAGATGCACGGCTGTGTAGGGATAGCCTTCACAAATCTTTCGGGAAGTGGGGAGAAGGAAAGTTCGGTACAGTTCTGGGGAAAGGAGGGCCGAAAGATCATCCTGGTACCAGATGGAGGGGCCGGGGCACCATACATGATAAAACCCCAAGGCGGTCCCCCCATGGAAAGAGGGAATTAGAGATTGCTGCAACCTCTGCACCTGAAGAAAGATATAGGTAACTTTGGCAAGGCAGGACTGCATCCTCTGAGGATCATCCTCTAAGGCGTACACCATCTCTGTTTGGCCCATTAAAGCTCCAACCATATCCGAAGGTCCCCGCATAATGGGCATTCCCACAGGGAACCTTCCCTCGGAAAGGGCACAGAGTTTGGTAGTGTACTCTAGATATTTTTTTAGCCAGGTATTATCTCTGTTTAAAGATAGGGTATCTACTTGCTGGAAGTCCTGAACCCACGGTTTGGAGGTGAAACTTTCCTCACCCGCATAAATTTCACAACCTAATATGGCTTCCATCCAGGGGATTCCTGTAAAAGGTTCGGCTGTCCAAAAGGCATCCTGACCTGTTTGTTCTACTTCTTGAAACATTCGCAGATAGTCGGGCAAATACTCCTCGACCAAAAGCATCTGGGGAATAATCCGTTTTCCCGGCTTTAAAAGAGGTTCGGCCGCTTTAAAATGCCGACTAAAGAAAAAATCTTTTGCCAGGCGAAAAGCAGCTAGTGGATAGGGGAGATCTTTTCCTTCCCAAAAAAAACGATGGAGATTAAGCCGTTCCGGTATACTTAGCCGTTCACCTTTCCCCATGTTCGCCCCTCCACGCCTCTTTTAATCTCTCTATGGTTCGTTGGACGTGCTCTCGCATTAAAGCCTCTGCCTTATTCGCGTCCCGGGCCCGGATAGCTTCCAGGATCGCTCGATGATAATACAGTCCGTCCTTAATCCCGAGGGCTCGCACGATCCCCTCCATGGAAGCATCCAAAATATCTCGTATAATGCTGTTTACCTTAACAAAAATAGGGTTCTTAGTTGCCTTAGCTAGCGTTAGGTGGAACTCCATATCTGCGTGGGCAAAGGTACGGTAATCGGATGTATTTTCTTCCATCTGCAGGTAGACGTTCTCTAGCTCTTTTAGGTCTTCTGCAGTAGCCCGTTCCGTGGCAAGTTTTACAGCCCCAGGATCCATAATCTTACGATATTCTAGCACTTCAAACACATTGGTTTTCGAAAGCGCAAGCTGGGAAAAAAGGACATTAAAATACAAATCGCCGGACAGTTCTCTTACATAGGTTCCTTCTCCATGTCGGGTTTCTAAAATTCCTAATGCCGAAAGCATCTGCAGGGCTGCTCGGACTGAAATTCTACTTACATGTAATTGTTTTGCTAACTCGTTTTCAGAAGGAAGTTTTGAGCCCGAAGGCCATACTCCCCGGAAAATCTGTTCTTTAAGTTGATCGAAGACCTGCCGACTTATCCTTTCCTTTTTTACGGGTCGTAATACAGGAGCATCGGTTATCTTGGTAGATTTTCCATGAACCATGAATAGTTGTATCATAACTCACATCTTATGGTTAGTCAACAAATGGTTTTCAAATCGAAAAAGATTCGATATGATGCAATTATGCCCCTCTGGAAACGTAATTTGATTGTACTCTGGATTACCCAGGTCCTATCTCTTATTGGTTTTAATTTTGTGCTACCCTTTCTTCCTTACTATATTCAAGAGTTAGGTGTGAGGGAACCAGGTTCTTTACGCGTCTGGACTGGACTTATTGCCTCTGCCCCGGCTTTAAGTTTTGCTTTAGTATCTCCTTTCTGGGGGATAGCAGCGGATCGTTGGGGGAAAAAACTCATGATTCTACGGGCTATGATCGCAGGGGGAATTATCATGGCCCTATATGCCTTCTGTAATTCTGTGCAGATGGTCTTCTGGCTTAGAGTAATTCAGGGATTTTTCACCGGCACAATTGCTGCGTCCACCACTCTAGTTGCTTCTGGCACTCCTAAAGATAAGCTTTCTTACGCTCTAGGCTTTCTATCCTCCTCTAACTATGTGGGCATATCCTTAGGTCCCCTGTTAGGGGGGGTATTAGCTGAATCTTTTGGGTTTCGTGCTACTTTTATTGCCGGAGGGGTAGTCCTTCTTTTGGGATCCGTGATTGTTTTCACTCATGTACAGGAAATCGAAGAGGGAAAAGTCAGTTCTTCTTCCCTCTCCTCCTCTACCCCTCATGAGCCTTTTCCTATACGCAACCTTTTTTATCGGCCTTTTCTTACTCTATTTATTTTACTATTTGTGCTTCGGATTGCTAGGAACATTGCGAACCCTTTTATTCCCCTTTACATTCAAGAAGTTCGCGGAACAATGGAGGGAGCCCCGAGTCTCATGGGAATTATTAGTGCAGGCTCAGGTCTACTAACTGCCTTGGCAGGGGTAACTTTGGTTCGCTTAGGCGACAGCCGACCTAGAGAACGACTTTTGAAAAATTTATTTCTTCTTAGTGCTATCACGGCCCTACCTATTGGGTTCACTGGTACTATTTTTGGTTTTAGCGGGTTTTTTCTTATGGCAACGGTCGCCG
>JBDNDI010000370.1:0-2655 GCA_046719195.1 Spirochaetales bacterium
AATAACCGAGCTGCTAAAAACAGTCGCTAACCACTTTCAACCGTATATCTGTGAAGTTTCGGGAATGGGAGCGTTTCCAAATCCCTGGGAGCCTAGGGTAGTTTGGGCAGGGATTGATATCGGTAGCACAGAATCGACAGAGATTAGCGAACATCTCAGGCAAGCTCTAAAAAAGGCTAAGGTAAGTTTTGATACTAAGCCCTTTCGGCCCCATATTACTCTAGCCTATGCTCGTAAGCACCTAAACCGATACGAGTTGCGCGAAGCGGGAAGTATCTTTATCCAGATACTTTCCCAATATAAGGTATCCTTACCGCGATCTTCGCTTGAGCTGCCCGTATCGCTTGCAGGAGCGGACTTGAAAAGTCCCATACCCCCTATATCTAGTAGAAATGAACATTCTACTACCTTAACATCTAGGGTTAGCTTCCAGATGACAGAAATAGCGTTAGTAAAAAGCGAGTTAAAGGCGCAAGGGGCGGAGCATACACCCCTGGAACATATTCCTTTGGGGAAGAAGGTATGAAACATTGCGCTAAGAGACGCTACCCAGTGAATCCGGCAATACAAATCGATGTAGGGCATGTTCCCTTGAAGGGGGAGATATGAAACCCATTATTATAGGAGTTAGTTCCTGTTTATTAGGCCATACGGTCCGCTATGACGGAGGCCATAAACACGACCGGTACATTACCGATACGCTTGGAAATTTTTTTACCTTTTATCCGGTTTGCCCGGAGGTGGAATGCGGGCTTCCAATTCCTAGGGAGTCTATGCGCTTAGAGGGAGATCCGGAAAAACCTCGTTTGGTTACTACAAAAACAAAGATCGATAAAACGGAGCAAATGCTGCAGTACTGTAACCGAAAGATGGCTGAGTTGGCAGAACAGGACCTTTGCGGGTTTATTTTTAAGAAAGACTCTCCAAGTTCTGGTCTATTTCGGGTAAAGGTGTATCGAAATGGAATCCCCGCTAAAAACGGGCAGGGTCTGTTTGCAGCTGCGGTGGTGCGAGCCTTTCCGTTACTTCCAGTGGAGGAAGAGGGAAGGCTGAATGATCCGGATATCCGGGAGAATTTTATAGAAAGGGTGTTCTCCTATCGTAGGCTAAAAGACTTTTTACAGAACAATCCAGAACTAGGAGGGCTAGTAGCCTTTCATACGCGGCACAAACTACTAATTATGTCACACAGCGTAAACGCCTATAAGGAGCTAGGAGTGTTAGTTGCCCATGCCAAAGATACGGAGCGTTCGGAATTATTTCGCCGCTATGAAGAATCCTTTATGAAAGCCTTGACCTTGCAGGCTACGGTAAAAAAACATTCCAATGTGCTTCTCCATTGTTTAGGGTATTTTAAGAAATATTTAACAAAAGAGGAGAAAGAGGAACTGCTCTCCCTAATCGACCAGTATCGAAATCGACTCCTTCCCCTTATTGTACCTATTACCTTGATCAAACATTATGTGTCCAAATACCAGGTATCCTACTTACAGGATCAGGTGTATCTTTCCCCTCATCCAATTGAATTGATGCTTCGTAATCATGTATAAAGAGGTCAGCCATGAAATCCTATCGAAAAGAACTCTGGTTCCAGACACCCAAACGGCGGGAGTTTATTAACCTTACTTCCCAGGTGCGGCAATGTTTAGCGGAAAGTGGTATTACCGAAGGGCTTTGCCTAATAAATGCCATGCATATTACCGCAAGCGTATTTATTAATGATGATGAATCAGGTCTTCACCAGGATTTTGAAGTGTGGTTAGAAAAGCTTGCTCCGGAGAAACCCTATAATCAGTACCAACATAACGGCTATGAAGACAATGCCGATGCCCATCTAAAACGCACTATTATGGGAAGGGAAGTGGTGGTAGCGGTTACCAAGGGAGAACTGGATTTGGGACCATGGGAGCAGATCTTTTACGGTGAGTTTGACGGAAAGCGTCGGAAACGGGTATTAGTAAAAATTATCGGAGAATAAGCCTAAGATTCATCACGGGCGATTGTACCGCTTAGATTAATCCTTCCTCTAACAGGATTTCTACGGTCCATCGGGCTGCGTTACCCACCACGCTTGTACATTTATCCGTGTGAGCGCCTGCTTCGTCAAATTTTCGCAATTCTTCTGGATCTTTTATATAAAAGGGACGACCCATAATTTTTGTATGAATTTCTCGGCATGTTACAGTTCCATAAGTTTCTATAAACTTCTTATGAAGTTTAGATACTAAAGCAGAGGTTCTTAGGCGGATTTTTTCAGGATCTGCAAAGTTTTCCCGTTCTCTACCTAAAAAATATCCGATCATCATCGCACCGCCTGAATAAGCTCCGCAGTGCCCGTCAGTTTCCTGGGCTACACCGCCGGCTAAGCCGGTGGCAGATTTAAAAATAAAGTCGGTATCCCGGTTCCGGACTCCCAACGTGTCCTGTAGAGCTGCAATAACACACTGGGCACATCCCCGGAACTCTTTTTCATAAGCAAAACCTAATTCGTAGGCCTTTTGGGCTAGCTTGTTGTTGGCTAAATGTTTGTTTTTATCCATGTACTTCTCCTTGAGTACTGTAACGAGATACAAAAAGTATGTCAAACTACTTCCCTTGACCGTAGGGAGTTCTTTCCCTATCATCAAATTATGAAGTACCGGGGAATCCTTCTGC
>JBDNDI010000371.1:0-2653 GCA_046719195.1 Spirochaetales bacterium
AGCAAATCCAATCCGACTTTAAAGAAAAGCTTAAGGAAAGACCGGAGTTTGAAATGTTCTTTCTAGCGTACCCCAACGGCGAGGCTCCGAATGTTAACAGACAAGCCGGTAGTGCGGATATTGTTTCCGGAGCTACTGTTAATGTTGCCGACCGAGCCTATTTTAAAGCAATACTCCAGGAAAATAAGCCTTACGCTATTAGCAATCCGGTTATCTCTAAAGCCACCCAAAAAAGTATTTTTGTAATTGCCTATCCTGTTACCAATTCACAGGGCAAACTCCAGGGTATTTTAGGAGCTACGGTCCCGCTAGATACTATCAGCAAAATGGCTTCTGGAATTAAAATTGGAAGAAATGGGTATGGTTGGATTGTAGATGGTTCGGGTATGGTAGTTGCCCATCCGAATAAAGACCTCGTTATGCAATTGAACGTACTGGAATCGGATAAGTTGGGTTTTAAGGGCCTAAAAGAGGCAGGAACAGAAATGCTTTCCCAAAAAAAGGGCACTGCTCTTATTACCCGTCCGGACGGGGAAAAAGAAGAATTGTTCTTTTCTCCCATACCTACTGCTCCTGGATGGGTATTAGGGGTAGCTGTGCCCCTTTCTCAATTGTTTGAACGGGTATTCTATCTGCTACGAATAATAATTTTTATGTTCCTCGGCCTTATAATCCTTATTGGCATCATTGCCTACTGGGTAAGTGCTTTTATAGTAAAGCCGATCCAGCAGACGGCCCGGATCGCCAGAGATTTATCAGAGGGAGAGGGCAATCTTACTATCCGACTTACTGTGCAAACAGAGGATGAACTAGGAGAAATGTCCAGTCGTCTTAACACTTTTCTAGATCACCTCGAATCTCTTGTGCAGACTATCCGCCAATCCGTTACCAGGCTCCGTCAAGTGGGAGAAGACTTAGCCAGTAATATGACCGAAACTAGTGCCGCTGTAACCCAAATTGCTGCCAATATAGAATCAGTAAAAAACCAGGTAGTAAATCAATCAGCCGGTGTAACGGAAACCCTAGCGACCGTGGAACAGATTAATCGGAACATAGAGTCTTTCAACCATTTAATCGAAAACCAGGCAGCCAACATTACCCAAGCCTCTTCTGCCATAGAAGAAATGGTGGCAAACATTCGTTCGGTGTATACCACCGTGGAACGAAATAAACAAAACCTAGAACAACTTCTCTCTGCCTCGGGTATCGGAAAGGAACGATTAAAAGGTATTGTAGATTTTGTACACAAGATTGCTTCCGCTTCGGAAGGTATGATCGAGGCCAACCGGGTTATCATGAACATAGCCCAGCAGACAAACCTGCTCTCTATGAATGCGGCTATAGAGGCTGCCCATGCAGGAGCTGCCGGTGCTGGGTTTTCTGTAGTGGCCCAGGAAATTCGTAAATTAGCGGAACATGCAGGGGAACAGGCAAAATCAATTTCCCGGGTGTTAACCGACGTACGGAAACTGATCGAAGAAGCCGTATCCTATGCTTTGGAAGCAGAAACAAAATACGATGAGGTACTAGGAGGCATAGCCCGGGTACAGGACCAGGAAGTGCAGATTCGGAACGCCATGGAAGAGCAAAGCGCAGGCAGTACGCAAGTTTTACAAGCGATTAAGCAGATTACCGATATTACCTCGGAAATTCGAAACGGTTCTTCCGAAATCCTTCAGGGTAGTAAAACGATCCTAGAAGAGATGCATCGTCTGAGTGACGTTACTCGGCAGATTAACCAAAGCGCTCAAGAAATGGCTGCGGGGGCTGCCGAGATCAATGCTTCGGTAGTACATGTGCGAGATACCAGTGAAGTAAGCCGGGAAACTATTCAGGCTGTAGATGATCTAGTAAAACGGTTTAAGGTGCGGGAGTAACCCCTACAAAAACTTTAAGCTTTTAGGCTATTATACGAGCAATCTATGCTTAATTCCCTACAGGTACTCTTGCCGGAAACGATTGGTATTATCGGCGGAGGACAACTAGGCCGAATGCTTATATATTGCACTCGAAAACTTGGGTTTCGGTTTGCGGTGTTAGATCCGGATCCACTAGCACCTGCACGACCTATGGCCGATACTTTTGTACAGGGAAGCCTGTACGATCCGGCGGCCTTAAAACAACTTGTAGCGTACTCGGATGTGGTTACCTATGAAATCGAACACCTTGATACGGGAACTTTACTAGAGGCAGAGAAAGCGGGGAAACAAATCTATCCTTCTCCTTCTCTTTTACAGATCATCCAGGACAAGGGTCTGCAGAAAGAAACCTTTGCCCGGGCAGGAGTACCGGTTCCTCCCTACTTTTTCTTTGATGGAGAGGCCGAAGCTAAAAGAGGCACCCCTATTAATCTGTCTTTAGCCAAACGAGCGAAAGAGCTAGGGTTTTCCTATCCATTGGTACAGAAAAGCCGGAGGGGTGGATACGATGGCCGGGGAGTCCGGGTACTTAAGTCCCCAACCGATGAGCTTTTAGCTTCGCCCTCTATTTTAGAGGAATATATTCCCTTTCAAAAAGAGCTAGCGGTGATGGTGGCGCGGGATAGAGAGGGCAAGGTGCTCTCCTATCCGGTGGTAGAAATGGTATTTAACCCGGATCATAATATCTGCGACTCGGTACTCGCTCCGGCCCGCATAAGCGAGGAAGTGGCAGC
>JBDNDI010000372.1:0-2652 GCA_046719195.1 Spirochaetales bacterium
GACGCTCAGGGCGGTTACAAAGGGTTGCTGTATTAACCGGAGACGGCGAACTTCCAGGGCGGCAAGTAGCGTTGGAGTTAGGGGTAACTGAGGTGCATACGAATTTGCTACCTGAGGATAAGGTAAATAAGATTGAAGAGATTCTGCAATCAAACATCGACGGAAAGGTTCTCTTTGTAGGGGATGGAATTAACGACGCTCCTGTATTAGCTCGCTCCGATGCAGGGATCGCAATGGGTAAGGGAGGGACGGATGCCGCAATTGAAAGTGCAGATGTAGTGCTTATGACGGATGAACTTTCCCGGCTTCCCCAGGCAATACAGAGCGCACAGAAAACCCGCAGAATTGTTTTCCAAAATATTTTCCTTGCCTTAGGTATAAAGGGAATGTTTTTAAGCTTAGGCGCATTGGGGTATGCAAGTCTTTGGGAATCCGTACTAGCCGATGTAGGAGTAGCTTTACTCGCAGTAATTAATGCTTTGCGGGCCTTAAAGTAAGGAGAAATTCTGAAATAACCCATAGAAAAAAACTCTGAAATAGAGTATATAGACTTTATCAAAACTGTGCAGGGAGGAATGTACTATATGTCAGATCGACCCTTACTTGGTTTTACTATCGGAGATCCCGCAGGGGCTGGACCGGAAATATGCATAAAGGCTTTAAATAAACCTGAGGTTACCCAGATTTGTCGCCCCATACTATATGGTGATGAAAAAGTTATCCGTCGGGCTATGAAAATTGTGCCTACAAAAATGGAGCTGCTTCGGATTACCGAGTCTTCCGAATACAGGGATGGAAGTATCAATCTAATCTCTTTGGACAACATGCCTGATACCTGGGAATATGGAAAGGTACAGGCCGTTTGTGGAAAGGCTGCTTTCGAGTTTATTGTGCGTGCGGTAGAGGACGCCAAAGCAAAAAAGATAGAAGGTGTAGTCACGGGCCCAATCAATAAAGAAGCCATGAATGCAGCCGGCATCCATTATTCGGGGATGACGGAAATCTTTGCCGATCTGACCGGTACAAAAGATTACGCTATGCTGTTAACCGGCGGCCCTTTAAAAGTAATTCATGTCAACACGCATGTATCTATGAAAGAAGCCATTGAGCGGGTAAAGAAAGATCGGGTGCTGCGGGTAATCCGATTAGCTCATCAAGCCTTACGGGATTTAGGAGTAGAAAAGCCGCGAATTGCCGTAGCGGGTCTTAATGCTCATGCAGGCGAAAATGGATTATTCGGGGATGAGGAGATAAAAGAAGTGGTACCGGCTATTGAGGCTGCCAGGGCTGAGGGTTTGGAGGTAACGGGGCCTGTACCACCGGATACGGTGTTCTTAAAGGCGGTTAACGGTATGTTCGATATTGTGGTGGCCATGTATCACGATCAAGGGCATATTCCTCTGAAGCTTTTAGATTTTATGGGTGGGGTAAACGTTACCGTAGGTATTCCTATTCTGCGTACCTCGGTAGACCATGGCACCGTATTCGGAAAAGCTGGTAAGGGTACTGCGGACGAATCTAGCATGATAAAGGCCATTCAGTTAGGGGTACAGTTTGCCAAAAATCGGCGGGGCTGACAAATCCTAGCGCCGCTGGATACACCCCCAGCTAATATAAACCAGAGCACAAGAGGTCTTTTGGTAGTTTTTAAAGGGTGCCAAACTAATTGCCCTTTTAGAATTAAAAGGATTAAAGTCCCCGGTTCTATTTGGCGCACACCTATTTGTTAGCTGCGTAACAAATTTGGCACCCCCTATGCATGATGTTAATAGATAAAAAGTTTCAGCTACTTGCAAACTATTTTTTTTAGAAATAAATAAATTTTTCTCGATATCTGTAACATTTGTTACATTCCTTCTTCCTTTTAAAAGGTATCTTCTTTTCGTAAACAACACTATTCCAGGGGGAAGAACGATGAGAATGTTCTGTTATCAATGTCAGGAAGCAGCCCGAAATGAGGGCTGTACGATACAGGGGGTTTGCGGCAAGCAGGATTCTACCGCGGGTTTCCAAGATCTTCTTATCCATACTCTGAAGGGGATTGCGTGGTATGCCCACCGTTTAAAAGATCCCGAGGCTAGGGAAAAGGCAGGACGCTTTCTGGTAAAGGGACTTTTTTCCACTATAACAAACGGTAATTTCGATAACAATCGCTTTCTGCAATTGATCGATGAGGGGCTAACGCTTAGGAAGTACCTAGCCCATCAGTATGTTGAATCCCCGTACTACAAGGCCATGGAAGAAAAGCCCGATGCAGCCGTTTGGTTTGCTAAGGATCCTGAAATTTTGCGTTTAAAAGCGAGTAGAGTGGGGGTTCTTTCTACTACCGATCTAGATCTCCGTTCGGCACGCGAGTTCTTGATTTATGGGTTAAAGGGTATTGCAGCGTATACCCACCATGCGGAAGTTTTGGGCTACATGGATCCAGACATAGGTTCCTTCTTAGTGGAAGCAATGAACGCAACCCTGCTACCACTTTCCTTGGAAGAGATGAAAGGTCTTCTTCTACGAGCGGGAGAGGTTGCGGTTCTTGCCATGGCTTTATTAGATAAGGCAAATACCCATACCTACGGGAATCCCGAAATTACCGAGGTAAATCTTGGCGTAAGGGAAAACCCTGGCATTCTTGTATCGGGCCATGACCGAACGACA
>JBDNDI010000373.1:0-2652 GCA_046719195.1 Spirochaetales bacterium
TTGGGAGGATCTACTCTATTCTGCCTTCCCTACAATGCTTCATTATTTAGGGGCCTAACAGTAGGTTATTGCCCTATTCGTTAACCCCATGCTAGTTCTGAAAATATGGAGTACCCTGAATAGGCTACGCCGTTTCCTCCTCTACCTTGCTTTTGTAATTTATCTAAGCTCCCATTTCAATTGATTTCTTTAGGTTTTAGGTTTTTCTCATAAAAGCTTAGTAGAGGATCAAAACCGGGTTAACCTTTGCATCTCTTTTAAAATCTCGCATACTATACTTGTGGGGAACTAAACCGTTCATTGGAATACATAAAGCGCTAGCGGCAACCTGCTCCCGGTGACAGGGAAAGAGCCTTAAAGAATGCTCAAGCAATAGACGAATACCTTTCGCCCACCTAGGAGGCTGCAAAACCTATATGCAGCACCTAGCGGATGAAGAGAGAGTGAAATTATGAAAAAAATGCAATGTTAGTAATTGGTCTCGCCAAAGAGATTAAAGGGGAAGTAGAAGGCTTAGAAAAACGTCGCCCGGCATACAAGGAAATCCCCCCAGGAAGCCCACCTATTTAAAAAGAGCAAGGGCTTTCATAGTTTATGTTTTTACTCAACCCTCGAATGCGGAATGATTACGATTGCAGAAGAACTCAACGGAGGATTGCCAAAATATTTGATATGACTCTGGATTTAGTAGGGGTTCGTCCTCCCCTGTTTCCGCAAGAGTAGCTCAAGATTCTGTATCGATACTTAAGATTCCGATATTTGTTCCGGGATAGCTATGGGTACAACCTTAAACCCGAACTACTGAAAGTCCTGGAAGAAACGTTTGTAGACACCCTGGAAAAATCTGTAGAGGCAATTCAGGCTTTCTGTAGGCGGTTAAAGAGCCAAGCTGAAACGTCCTTATAGAAAGTGCATAGGATACGGGAACTTCTCTTCTCTACCCTAAAAAAACAACCAGGCAAGAGAGCTACACAAAGTACGAAGAAGTGTTAGGGTTCCGCAAGTTGAACCCCCAGACACACCGCTACTGCTCGTTCCGTATGAGGAGCTCGTAGATGCATGGGGACATTCACCGGCTTCCAGAATGAATCCGCTTTTTGTATGACAAGGCTAGTGGAACCGCCTCCATCCAACAGTAACCCGTCCGTTGCCCCAAGATATTGTAGCAGTAGGCCAGTTTCTTCTCCCGTTGCTCCCACACTGTCCCAACGATTTCCGTCAATTACAAGCAGGTAAAGAGTGGTACCAGTAGCATTGACGCCTGCCGCACTTCGGGCAGACCTAAAATCGGAAAAGCGGTTCGTACCACCTTTCCAAAGAACAATAAAAAAGCCGCCCACGGCCGATTGAATTTTCTGCCCCTCTGCATACGCCTGGTTTTCCTTAACCAGGATGTCCCTTTGTTCCATGACAAAAGCAGAGCCTGGTTCCCGGAAACAGAGAGCTGCATATTTCGGATTCGGCTGGGAAAGCACCTCTGCCTTGTAAACTACCAAACCCACCACCTGCCGAATTTCCCCTTCCTGGGCGGAAGCGGGGTAAAAGGGAGTAGCGTTTATCGTAATCAGACAGTTGTAGAGACGAGCAAAAGAACTCGGCGTAATACTTAGACTTTTCCCTCGCTCCAGGAAGTGGGGGCCTACCAGTATACGGAAGGAGGGATTCGTTAGGTCTAACCGTACGGCCCAAAATTGCAGTCTGGGCTCTTGCAAGCTCGCGGAGTAAAGATCCATACCTGGCCGGATCGGTTCCCAGACGGGTTTAGTTAACAGTAATGCAGAGAAGTGAAGAAAACTGCGCTCGGGTTTCAGCCCAGGGTCATACTCCGGGCCTCTAGCCAAGGCAACCCAAATACTTGTACAGGAGATTGCACAGAATAGAAGAAACAAAAGAGGCAGGGTAAGGAAAGCTTTCTTACAGGTGTTATAAAAGTAGTACATTCGCCTTATGCTCGTAAACAGTTTCTTTCTGCCCCCCCGGTAGTTTTCTTCCACCCTTTCAGGTTAGGAAAGAAAGACTAACACTGCAAGGCCCGAAGCACTCAATATAAGGGTAAAAGCCTCGTTCCAGCTTAAAGGAATGGAAGCGGGTCTTCTCCCATTGCCTTGGGCTGTGAACCCCCGAGATTCTAAGGATAGAGCTAAGGCGTCTACATCCCGCACACAGGTTACCAAAAGAGGCAAGGACATACGGAGGATCATGCCCATTTTCCGAAAGGGGTTGGCTGTATCAGCCCGGTAGCCTCGGGAAGCTTCGGCCTGCATAACCAGACTCATGCGCTCTGCAAAGGTAGGGACAAAGCGCAGAGCGGTAATCAACACACAAGTGTAAGCCGGGGGAAGGCGGAAGGTTCCAGATATAAGGGAAACCATCTGGGTAGCGGGGGTAAGCACCACCATCAGGGGAATGGAACCTACCGAAGCGATCATCCGTAAAGACATGATCAGACTGACATACAAACCCTGATCCGTAACTTTTCCCCATTGAAGCCAGGGAATCAGAAAAAATACCACTTTCCCCTCGGAAATCCCAAAAATTTGGAAGAGAGTCAGCGTAAAAGCTCCCACTAGGAGAGCAAGGAGAGTGTTCCGGTATACCCTACCTACACCCGACAGCCAGGCCACTGTGGCCTCAAGACCGATTAAAAACAGG
>JBDNDI010000374.1:0-2636 GCA_046719195.1 Spirochaetales bacterium
CGGAGCGCGCTCTCGGGATTATCTAACCCTCAGATCCAGAGTGTGGGCAACCCGGCCAATCAAGAGTACGCCATTAAAGTAAAGCAGGTAGGGGATAGTAAAACGTTCAGTGGAGAGATGGAGAATACAATCCAGAATGCGTTAAGCACTCGTTTTGGAGCTCAAAAAGTAGAAATCTTGCAAACTGAATATGTGGGTCCCCGTTTTTCTGCAGATCTAGCTTCCCAGGCTGCGTTTTTAACGGTTTTTGCCTTATTCCTCATTATGCTGTACTCCTGGTTCCGCTTTAGACTAGCGTATGCATTGGCAGCTATTGCTGCCACGGTCCACGACCCCCTTATTATGATCGCCCTTATCGGAGCCACCCAGATGGAGGTAACTACAGCTACGGTAGCTGCCGTACTTACCATAATTGGATACTCTATTAACGATACGATTGTAGTGTTTGACCGGATTCGAGAAAACACTCGGCTTATGCGGGAGCATCCGTTTGATACTATCATTAACGTAAGTATTACCCAGTCTCTAAGCCGGACTCTTATTACTTCTTTAACAACCATTATAGCTATTTTTGCCGTGTACATTTTTGGTTCAGGCGAAGTGCAGCTCTTTTCCATGAATGTAATTATTGGAGTAGTGGTAGGAACCTATTCTTCGATATTTATCGCTTCTCCGGTTTTACTGGAGTTAAAAAAGTTGGGAGATCGAATTAAGGAACGTAAAGAAAAGGGAAAGGGGACTGTGATTAAAACGGGTGTACGGGAATCTAAACCCTCCAATACAAAAGAGTTAGAAACAAAAGAGGTAGCTCTGACAACCGTAAAAGCGGATACTCTTTCTAAAGAAGAGGAGCCAGTTTCCGTTCCTACCTCTTCTTCTCCTGGCATTGATCGGGAACCCTTGCCGAGCGAGCAAAAGGGAAAGAACGAACAAGGCTCGGGGCGGCCCCATTTGCCAGCCCGTCTTTCTCGAGAAAAACGAAAGCGAAAAGGAAAACGCTAAGGCCGTTGGGTAGGAAATACAAGCTATCCCGTTTCAAATAGCAAAGAACAGAAAGGACAAGGGATGTAGAGGGCAAGGTTTTGAGCCTTGCCCTTTTTTGTGAAACCCGTATGCTACGGGCCTTGTTTAAAGCTGGCAGATTAATGAAGGTCCCGTATCCTGTTCGTCGTGTTCTTTCTGTTGTAGTTCCAGCGACTCGTATTTATTTGCATCTGATAGGCTAAGATTAAGCGGTGGTGCGGCAGGAGAGAATATACTCGGCTGCTTCGGCAAAACCTTCGCCCCCCTCCCGGGTAGTAATGTAGGTCGGGGGATGTTTCAACCTACCTAAAAAGGTTTGTATATTGGCTACTCCGATGGAAACTGGGAATTGTTTAAAGCTAGGTTCGTCGTTAGGAGAGTCCCCAATGAAAAGGATCCGATTTTGCATCTCTGAGAAAGTTTTCCTTCTCTCCCGTTTTAGGTACTCTTCGATACAGGATATTTTGTTGTACGAACCGTACCATATATTCACATGGATGCTGGAAACTTTACATACAGCTCCGTGAGAACGGGCTATAGAGCAAATTTGTTCCACAGCGTCCTCTCCCAGGGGGGGGACATCCTCTCGAAAGTCGATGGCCAGATCCGCGATCCGGTAGGCCTGATCTGCAGCCACGGCGGACCCTTTTACTTTTTGAAGAACTTCTTCCCGAATGCGGGCGAGTCCTTGTTCCGCTTGAGCGCGGGTTTCCTTAGAATCGAAGTATTCCCGACGCATGGTGCGGCGTTTCCTGTCATAGGTAAAATAGAAGGCACCGTTTTCCCCAATAACCGCAGCTACCGGCCACATTCTAGCCATGTGGTCGCACCATCCTGCGGGTCTTCCGGTAACAGGCACCACCTGGATGCCCCCCTGTACCAGGTTCCAGAGAGCCGAATAGGATATAGAAGGCAGCAGCCCGTCTGTGGTAAGCGTGTCGTCAATATCAGTAAATAGGATTTCTAAATTTTTACAAAAGTCTTTAGAGAGTTCGATTAAGGGTTTGGGCATGGTTAATTTCCTGCAATAGTTACTAAAATTCCTTCTAAAATTTCGGAAATAGGCTCGAAGTAAGCCCGGTCTAAGGCTTGAGAAAGTTTTTCGTAATCTGTTTCGTTAAACTCCTCCCCTTGAAATAAGGGCAGGGTGTCTTTTAGAGAATAGGAAAGTTGTTTGAGTTTCTCTTTTGCCTCTTTTAAATCTACCTTTTCTCGTTTTTCAATAACTCCGAGATAGGCATCGACAAGTTCGCAGGCTAAAGCTTTGTCCAAGGCCGGATCAGGATTTTCTATTGTGGTAAGTCGGTCGAAGAGAACTGTAAGAAGGTTTCGAGGATCATACACATCGTGAATTACCAAGACATATTCCCCTTTAGAATGTTCCCTTCCTACATGAGCGTTAAGTTCAGGGAGCTCCTGCCAACTGCCGGTTACCCGTGCTTTTTCTAATAGTTGGACAAGCAAAGAACGCTGCTCCGGGTTTAGAATGCCATAGGTTTGGGCTGACTGGATTAGCCCCTCTACTTCGGAATGTTTTAGTACCAGGTCTTGTTCTGAGTACAAAGGGGTCATGAGAGGGTCTCGATTTTTCCATTGGAGTGGCCAACCAGTAC
>JBDNDI010000375.1:0-2636 GCA_046719195.1 Spirochaetales bacterium
CCGATCTATCGTCTTTGCCTCCTTGAAAGACCATGCTTTACTGAACATTTGGCTCTGTGTGTCGGAAGCTCCCTGTGGATTGAAACATGCCATACAAAAAGCATTGCTGGTTGCTTTAGGGAAACGATGAAAGGTCCCTTTATGAGAATCCTGCGGGCAAAAGGCAAGCCCAGAAACAAACATGCTGGTGCCAAACAGCTCAAACCCATTAGATTACCGCCCGAACGGGAGACTATGCTTGGTCATTGTCGGGAAGGAACCGACCCCTTGGCCAATGTATTTTCCGAAGCAATTGTAATTCTAAAACAGGGCTTTGAGGATTCGATACCGTTCTATTCGTTTATAAAAATTGATGGGTGAAACATTAGATCTACTACTAGAACGAAGAGGATTAGCAAACGGGTAGAAGGCATATCAAGGCAAAATCGTTTGTGAAACAATAAGCGTTATTACTTACAATCGTACAATGGTATTGGAGATCCAAGGATCTTCATTACACTAAATTGCCCATAAGAGTGGACACTATCGTAATTACCGCTTCCACATAGCAGGCGTTAAAAGTACGGTAATCGTATATACTTCAAGCCGCCCGATAAGCATAGTAAAGCTAAGTACCCATTTAATATAATCGGGAAAGAAAGCATAGTTAAACACAGGCCCGACTTTACCCCAACCAGGGCCAATATTTCCAAGGCTAGCTATAGTTGCCCCCGCACTTGTCATGATATCGTACCCCCCTGAGGCCACGATTACAAGCACAAAAAAGAAAATAGCAAAATAGAGGAACACTAAAGCAGCAATATCATACACAATATTCTTCTTTAGATACTGACCATTCACAAAAATCCCAAACATTCCCCGAGGATAAATAAGGTATTTCATTTCCGTTAGGGACATTTTAAATAATGTCACAATTCGTATTACTTTTATTCCCCCCCCCGTTGATCCAGCACATCCTCCAATAAAAAATAGAACAAATAGTACTACTTGAGAGAAATTCGACCATTCCATGTAATTATCAGTAACATACCCGGTGGTAGTAAGTATGGAGGCTGCTTGAAAACTAGCATACTGTAAACCTTCCCCGAAAGTTCCAAACCGTTTACCTGTTAAATCCAAAGCGATAAGTAAGGTAGCGCCTAAAAACAGAGCTAGGTAGGTTTTCATCTCAGAGTCTTTTAAAACTTCCCGTATTCTCCCTCGGAGTAATTTATAGTAAAGAGTGAAATTCAACCCAGCAATCAACATAAATATTGTAATTACTGTATCAACATAAACCGATTTGTAATGCCCTACACTAGCATTTTTAGGGGAGAATCCTCCGGTAGCTAGAGTTCCGAAGGTATGGGTAGTTGCTTCGAACAGGTCCATTCCACCGAGTAATAGGAGCAATATTTCTAATACTGTAAATCCTAAGTAAATTAACCACAGGATTTTTGCTGTTCCCGCTACACGGGGAGTAATTTTATCCACCGAAGGACCTGGAGCCTCTGCTTCCATTAAATGTAATCCCCCAAAACCTAATAAAGGGAAAATGGCTACAGTTAACACAACGATACCCATTCCTCCTAACCAGTGGGTAGTAGACCGCCAGAAAAGAATAGATTTGGGTAAAGATTCTATGTCCGTTAATATTGATGCCCCTGTAGTAGTAAAACCGGACATGGTTTCAAAAAAGGCATCGGTATAACTTGGAATTGCTCCTGACAGGTAAAAGGGTACGGCTCCAAGAGCAGAGGAGCATATCCAAGCTAAGGCAACAAAGAGAAACCCGCTTCTAGGGGATAGATAGGGAACTCCTCTTTCCTTACCTACAGTAAACATAACCACAAAGAAAAGAACGGAAAAGACTATAGGTGTAAGAAAAGCTTCAAGAACCTGTGAGGCCTCTCTGTAATACACACCGATAAGAAAGGAGATAAACAAAAACAGAGATACAAGCAGTAACAATACAGAGAGTAATTTAAAAATTGCTTTAAAGTTCATCCGCGCTCTCGAAAATGCTCTCTAGTTTTGATATAACCTCTTTTTTGGCTAATAGACCTATCTGATCTCCCTCTTGTAATACGGTAGAACCAGAAGGAATTATATCTTCTGTTCCCCGGAGAATAATAAGGATCAAGGCATCTTTGGGTAGGTTTAAGTCTTTTATTTGTTTGCCTATAGGTTTCGCTTTAGGCGATAAGGTTAAACGTAAAAGCTCTAAATCATCGGTATAGAAGGAATGCATCGTTTCTATATGAGCCTTACGCACAATCCTGAGTATGGCACTCACCACAGAAGCTTTTAAACTAACCACTTGATCAATTTGCATAAGAGGACCTAACTTCAAATAATCCTGATTAATAACGAGGGCTATCACTTTCTTTGCCCCAACATTTTTTGCCAAAAGAGCACTAACAAGATTCATACTCTGGGATTCTGTTACTGTTATTACTAGATCCTGTTTGGCAAACTCTTCCTTTTCCAATACATCTTCTTCGCTAATATCTCGATTTATGACAAGGATGTCTGGAAAATTCTGAGATAATTCTTTCGCTCTATCTTTGGAGGCTTCTAATACCGTTAGGGTTATCAGAGGCTTTTTAAAAAGGCTAAAAAAGACCTGACGCCATTCAGGATGCTTTCCTTTCACC
>JBDNDI010000376.1:0-2635 GCA_046719195.1 Spirochaetales bacterium
GGGATTAATGGACAGAATCTGCCCCCCCTCTACTCAGTTTGCCGCCTATAATAAAATAAACTCTAAAAAACGCATGATTGTGTACCCAGACTATGGCCATGAACCCATTCCCGGATTTGCCGATGAGGTGTTCCAATTTATGATGGACCTATAGGGTCAGAATTAAAGATACCCTTCCAAAGGTTTCAGGTCCTCATCCTCCAAAAGATCGCCCACATATAGGAGAAACTCTTCCGGTAAAGAATTGCCCGAATAAGTCATGGGTGGAGGAAAATGGAAGGCTGCTTTTCCATAGGCAAAAAAATGATCAAAAGCTTTATTTAAATTTGCATACGAATTCCCAAAGGGTATCTTTTGAGCCCAGGATAATCCATCCCGAATAACTCTGCTTATTTTGATTGAGAGGAGTTCAGCTTCTTCATTTTTTTTCTGTTCTTTTAGTTCGATAATTTGGTTCAATTGGGGGGCAAAGCAATTGGCAGAACTGAGCAAAAAACCATCGTACAAACCTCCCGGTTCAGCTGGATACCACTTGTGGTAATCCCCTTCAGAACCCCGCATCATAAAAATTCCCCTTCTGTCTATTTTTGATCGGATAATGGTATCGGTTCCGCTTGCATCTTTAAATAGATAGAAATTGGGAAATCCATCCGCAAGAAAAGCAAAGGTCTCCGTATCAATTTCATTTTCTGTAACCTGGGGCAACTGATACAAAGTAGTGGGATATCCTAAATCAAGAATTTCAAATAGTTTCTGTCGGATATACGCAGGAGTAAGGTGTTTCCCTTTTGGGGCACAAACAGCGAAGCCACATATCCGGGACTCACTAAACGCCTGTTCTGGGTCAGAAGTACCACATTTTTCTTTTAAAGTGCCGACAATTTGAACAATCTTTCTCCTGGCTAGATCGGCATCGGTCTTTAACACACCGATGAGCAATCGGATTTCCAATTTTGTAGCTTGAAAGATAAGGAAGTCTAAAAGTTCCGCCATGTCTTGTTCAGAAAGTTCCCATCCATCGCTAGTGGATCCAAATAGTAGGTATGTCTTTACATATTCTTTCAGGTATTTTAGATGTGCTCCTATACGTTCGGTATCTAAAGAACCATTTTGCCGGTAGTGGGTCAAAGGAGGACACCATAAACGGGGGATGCCAAAGGGGAAAAAAGCCTTTCCTACTTCTTTTCTGCTTTGCACCTGCAGGGTAATCATAGGAAAATTATACACCCTTTCCAATCCTCCCGCTATACAGTAAAGTAAGGAGCCTATGAGAACACCAGAACAATCCTTTTACAGGCTATATACAATAATGCAGACATTAAGAGGTCCTAATGGCTGCCCATGGGATAGGGAACAAACACCTAAATCTATACGGGGTAATCTAATCGAAGAAGCCTACGAATGCGTTGAGGCTATTACTCAGGAGGACACACCCCATATCCGAGAAGAATTAGGAGACGTATTTTTAGTAGCCACCTTCATGGCCTATATGTACGAGCAGGAGGGGAGATTCACCCTAAAAGAGGTGTTGGACGAATTGTGCGATAAGCTCGTGCGACGCCATCCCCATGTTTTTAGTACCGGCTCTGAGGCAGATACACCCGATAAGGTGGTTGCACAGTGGAAAGATATTAAAGTTACCGTGGAAGGGAAAAAACCCAAAGATTCTCTTGTGGATGATGTCCCCCATTCTTTACCACCCTTAGACAGGGCATATAAAATACAGAAAAAGGTAGCTACCGTAGGATTCGATTGGGAACGCATCGAAGAGGTATGGAAAAAGGTAAAGGAAGAGGTAGCAGAAGCAGAACAATCCTGGAAGGAAGGGGATACCGAAAAGCTAGAAGAGGAGGTGGGGGATTTATTATTTTCCTTAGTGAATGTTTCCCGCTTTTTACAGATTGATCCCTCCGTGGCCCTTTCCCGAACCCTAACCAAGTTTAGTCGCCGGTTTAAAGAAATGGAACGCCGGCTAAAAAGCTTGGGGCTCAAACCAGGTGCCGACCAGTTTGCATTAATGGATAAGCTCTGGGAAGAAATAAAAAACGAGGAAACCGTAAAAGATTAACCTACCTCCCTTCCCCTCTCTTACCCCTGACGCCTTCTCCGACTGCTTTCCATCCAAAGCTTTAGGTTTCAGGGTAAGGAATTTTTAAAAATCCGTGAAGTAGTTTGCACCCCTGTGCTTTTTCTGCTATATTTTAAGTACATATATCCAGGAGGTGTTTTTTATGCCACAGATCTATATACTAACAATTTTTATGTGCCTTTTTACGGGTGGTGTTTTAGCGGCCGACCTACTGGAGCAACGAATACCGGCTTTATCCTTTTTTAAACGACTGCAGGATAAAGGCTCGCAGACCCTTCTGGGTGTGGTAGTTTTTATCATCGGTATAGCAAAGCTTTTTATCCTCTCGCCCACAGAAACCTCTTTAATACTGGGCGATCTACTGCCGGCCTTAACGGGCATATTAGGGGGCCTCCTACTTACGGTAGAAGCCTTGTATAGAGAACGCGATATTATCCCCTCCTATGTATCCACTCTTCTTACCCTTCGTAAACAGTACGGCACAGGGTTCGGCATACTCAGCATTTTATTTGGAATTATCCATCTTATTCTTCCGGGTGTTATTCT
>JBDNDI010000377.1:0-2632 GCA_046719195.1 Spirochaetales bacterium
CGGTTTTTACTGCAAAGCTCTAAACGATAGGCTATCTCTTGCAGACTCCTCCAATCTAACACACCACAGGCTCCCTTTAAAGAATGTGCTACCCGCTCTAGTTCCTGCCAGTTTTGATTCTGCAGAGAAGCCTCCATCGCTTTTACCTTCCTCGGAGCGTCCTGTCGAAAGGTTTCGATTAACAAACCCACCATATCCCGATCCCCTTCGTATTTCCTTAATAACCCTGCTACATATAACTCCGGCCCTTCTTTCAGCGAATCTGTAGAGGGCAAAGGTGAACCCTCTTTAAGGTTATACGTTTGGGTACCTGGAGATTGCATATCCGGCTGCCCCTTACAAAGGTCTAACACAAGTTGCCTTAACTCTTCCGGCTCAAAAGGCTTGGCAAGACAGCCGTTTAGTCCCATTTGCTGGCATTGAGCATAAGCTTCCGGCTCTTCGTAGCCCGTTAGGGCAATTATCGGTACTCGGGCATTGTGTTCACCTACCTCGCCCTTTCGTATACGGGAAGCAGTTTCCCAACCGTCTATTCCCTCTAACTTAATATCTAAAAGAATCAGATCAACCGGTTGAGTTGAAAGCAGAGCTAAAGCCAAATCTCCCTTTTCAACTGCAAAAACCTCAACTCCTGCAGTAAAAAGGACTCTTTCCAGCACCGCCCGGGTAATAGGATCATCCTCTACGATTAACACTTTACAAGACATGGCATCCTACTGAGGTAAAAACTCTGGATTATCTAAAGGTAATACCAGCCCGATAATACCGGTAATACTACCTTCTTCATCCCGAATCGGGGCTTTATGAAATTGCACGGTATGTACCCCCCCTTCTCCATCTACCGCCTTACTTATATATCTCTGTACTTCTCCCTCTTTTAATACTTCCAGGTCTTTTTCCCTATAGATATCGGCTAACTCGCGGGGCGCTATCCCATACACAGTTTCCCCAATAATCTCCTCTTTTGACTTTTTTAAAAACCGGCAGAAAGCTTCGTTCACTCCCAAGTATCTGCCTGCGGAGTCTTTGTAGAACACCGGAAGGGGGATGCCCGCTATCAAGGACTCCAAACTCATTTTTCGCATTACCAGCTCTCGTTCCAACCGAAGGCGATGAATCTCCGATCTAGCCCGTTCAGCCAGTACATGCAAAATGTCCTGACTCCAGGGATGTTTTCGCAGGGGCTTTGTATCTGCAGCAGCCAAGATACCGATGGGTTCATTCGTCCCTTCTAACAGTCGGATACCCCAGTAGCTTTTTATCCCCATTGGGACAAGCAACGGATCTTCCGGATACCTTTTGTCCGCCTCATTTTCCACATAACACTCTTCGTGCTCTATTGCATCTGCACAGGGGGTTCCCTTTAGATCGTACGAAAAGTTTTGGCCAAAACCCTCCCCTTTCCAGACCGCCAGGGTATGAGCTTTCGAAGGATGGGAAGGATCGATAAGCGAAACAAACGCATAGGTACTTTGAAAAATAGCAGCCGTATGTTGCACTAAATACTGGAACACTTGTTCCCCCGAAGAAGCCCCGGATTTTGCCAGGGTTCGAAAAACCTGGGTGGCAAACCGTATTTGCCTGTTCGCTTCAAACAACCGAAAGGCCATACGGATAGAGGTTAAAATTACAGTCGGGCCTGAGGTTTTAACAATATATCCATAAGAAGTTATGTCTTCGGTTTTATTTACAGTTTCCGGATCCGTATAGCAGGATAAAAATACCAGAGGAATGTCGTGTCTGGACAAAATGTGCTGTGCTGCTTCGGTGCCATCTATCCCTTTCCCAAGATTTATGTCCATTAAAATTAAATCGATCGGCTCCCCCTGGTCCATCACTTCTATGGCCCTCTCTCCCGAAGGAGCAATAACACAGGCATATCCGGCATTTTTAAGCATTTGAGACTCTGCCAGAGCTATGATGGGTTCATCTTCTACCAGTAGGATACGTTTAGGCAACGGCATTTCTGCAGGCATAAACTTTCTCCGATTACCTTTTTTATAATTAGTGTATTTTATTCTCCTCCACTCTGCAATAGAAATTACAAGGGATTGTGGTAAGGGCTGCGAGTAAGGGTTACCATGAGGGAAATCGCCTACGCTAGGATACACCGCGCTTCCATTTTTTAATTGTTTAAAGCCCTTTTCCCTTATCTTTTACAAAAAAGGTTTCTTCTATCCTAATTGTTGTACTTATTTTTGTACTGTATTAACGAGTTTTAATATGGATTGCGTTTCTGGGCATACTTTCTGCTTGAGGCCCTTTTTGCGTCAGGCCAGTTGTCCACTCGGTATTCCGGCTTAATTCCATACAGGAGGGCAATAAGAAGCACCCCATGAACCCCGGAAATAGTCCAACAGGCAAGTTCCTGCCCCTTTGCAAACTGAGGTACAAAGGAAGGAATCGAGGGGAAACATTCATGTAAAAATTGTTTCATTTTTACTAAAGCTTCGTAGCGGAAGCGAGGGTCTAGATGCCAGGGCTCGGAAAAATCGATGCCTAAATGAGACCGGTAAAAAAGAGGGGTAAACCCTAAAGAAACGCGGATGTACGGTTCATCCCCCCTTAGCGGTTCGCGGGTAGTTGGAGCACCTAAGGGTATGTGGTTCCGTAAGCCGTACTTATGGAGAGT
>JBDNDI010000378.1:0-2630 GCA_046719195.1 Spirochaetales bacterium
CCCACTAACATGATCCGAACGCCCGAACTTCTAGACCATGCTATTGATTTTGCATTACAGGGAGGCTATATCGATTTTACCGTGAGGGGAGAAGATTGTGCTAGTTTATCTCTACAGAGGAGGCGGTAAGCGTGGCCTTGAAACAAGGGGGTTCCCAAGGCACGGATTACCCTAAGTTCAGACTCCAACAGGTCTATGCCCGTATCCGATAAGGACAGCCGATTGACCCGCTTGGCGGTTAGTGATATTTGTCGTCTGTTCAGCGATATCCGACGACTGGTTGAAAAAGGGCTCGTCCTGATGGGATAATAACCGTGTACGAGTGCGCCGTTAGTTATTTTTGGTCGGCCTGCGAGGGAAAAGTAGTGGTATCCGAGGTAACGAGAACATACCGTAGGCTTTATAATCCCCAAATATATAGCACTCACATCGTGTATGAATACGCTGTTGATGGAGTAAAGTATCAAAGCAGTCGAAGAGTCTTTGGTCCGGCCATATCAACAGGAAAAAGCACGCAGGAGAAAATCGCGGAAAAGTACCCAGTAGGAAAAATCGTTACGGTGTACTATGAGCCTAAGGATCCCCGAAACGCGGTGTTGGAAAGGGGGATCCACTTCGATTACCTACTTTTTTTAGGTATAGGGTTCGTTTTCCTCTCTGTCGGCTACATCGGCTATAAGTACTGTAATATTCTGAACAACCGCAAACCCGAGTTCGTGCGGCGACAGGATTTAGATAAAGATACGACTACTTCCTAATAATCGGGATTGGATTTTCTCCATTTTCAAGCAACATCCTTTTTTCCTTGCTTGCCAGCGAAATCTGCCAAATATCCGTTTCCTTCATCCATCCGGATTGTACTACTTCTGATAAGGGTGGCTTCTTTCTTCGTTCAGTGCGGATGAAGGGACAGGATATCACCGCTCGGTTGGCGTTCGGAGTGATATAATTAAGGACAGATCCCACCTCGATATTCCAGTAAAAGAGAGGCTTTGTTTCATTAGCCCGTAGATCAGCGATAAAATAGGTATCCCATCCAATCGTATACAAAAGATTCTCACTATCCGGAAACCAAACAAGGTTAGGGTAATGAGTAATGAACCATGTTTCCTTGTTAATTTTTTTTAGAAATCCGGGGATGTACCGCCCTACCTCCCCTTTCCAGGTCGGGTTTTTCGGGATAACCATGACCGTCCCCTAGGGAACGTCAAAGACGCAAAGATTCAGCCAATGGTAAGCAGTGCCATCAAATCCTGTATCCACGAACGCGATCTTTTTACAATCCGGGGAAAACACAGGGTGGGAACCTAATCCTATTCGGCGGTTCAGTTTGCCCGCTATAGAAATCGACCATAACTCGTTGTTTTTCGTGTACAGGATCCACTTCCCATCAGGAGAAAACATCGGTTTGGTCCCCACGTCCATACACCGGAGCGCACCGGTACGCAGATCTAACAGCCAGACATGCTCATCTTTCAATACCAAGGTCTGTTTCCCTACTCCTCTTTGCTCAAACTTCACGGCCATCTGAACGTAAAGAAACTTTTCGTTAGCTAATCCCATAAGTTTGAGGGTCCGCCTACCAAATAAGGAATAGCCCTCGCATCCACGATCTGCTGGACTCTACCGGTTTCCCGAATCTTTTCTAGTTTCTCTGACGCGAGGGAATACTTGAACATCCCCTGTATCCCTCTGTCGAAATAGAAGAAGCTACTATCAGAGGACCAGAGGATGGCACTCAGGCTTACATCGGGAAGAGGTTTTATTTTTGCCGATTCCAGATCATACAAACCATACAGACTGACCGGAATCGGCGGTTTTTATAATGCGGATGTTAATAGATACAATATGAACAGAAATGGTTTAAATTTTTCAAACATCCCTTGAAAAATTCCGGAACTTTATATAATTCTAAAGAAAAGAAAAAATATTTCATCACAAAAATCGATTCGGAGGAAGGAGGTTTGCATGAAAAGTATGCGGATTGGTGGGATTCCGGCTTTATTGCTAGCCGTGATGTTCCTCGGAGCATGTAATCTGGGCGGCAGTGGTGATGACGGACCGACCTCGCCCCCGCCCCCGCCCTCGACCCCGACCGCAGGGGGCAGCGGGTTGAAATTTAACATCACCGGAGCAAAGACCATAGCTGCGGGCGGAAGCTCCACTACGGCGTCCTTTGTGTCCCGCTCGATGGGAGAAAGTCCATTAGTAAAGATCATGGAAGACGGTACTGTACAAAGTATTCTTCAGATGGATGGGCCGATGTATTCGATACCGTCAATTTCATTTATTTATGTGGGTGATGATAAGAGCGTTTACATTTGTTTCAGCTTTATATTTGCATTTCCCAATAACATTTATGTGCAATTTATACGTATTAAACCGGATAACACCTATGAGGTACTCTGGCCGGTTAATCAATCATCTCCCTATTTGTGGTCTGAAGGCCAGGTCAAAACTTGGTCTTGGGCCGGCATGGATATGGAACCGATCATCGTTGGTCCTGATGGGAAGATTTATTTCATGATTAGTAAATCGTCTGGAGGTAGAAGCTCTGAGCATATTTACGCCTACGACCCTGCCGTAGGTGGCAAGCCCGTTCTTAGAACGCCCTCCAACTCGGAGATGCA
>JBDNDI010000379.1:0-2610 GCA_046719195.1 Spirochaetales bacterium
TGAAGGGAAAAACCCGAGGGGTAAAGATCTACACGGTTCGTCGCAGTCTAACCCCGGAAGAGCAGAAGCGTTGGACTCTACACAACGAAGGAATGGAATTATACTATGCTAGAAAGTTTGAAGAAGCCCAGAAAAAATTTCAATTCATACTTGCGGAGGACCCCGAAGACTTCAATGCAAAGCAACTGTTAGATCGATGTATTGAATATGCAAAGGATCCTCCTCCCGAAGGCTGGGACGGGGTAGAAGTCATGAAAACCAAATAGAGGAAGGGAACGGTGAAACATCGCAGGCGAGACCTTTCCAGGTTTGTACTCCTAATGTTGCTCTGGCTGTACTATTTAAGACCGGATAGTGTCCTAAAAGTCTGGGGCCAGGAACGATCCTTTACCGTACTTCTTTTACCTCCTGTAGTTTTAACGCAAACGGAAGAATCCCGAGTATATTTCGATTCCCTCTATAGTTCTTTAGAACAATCAATTACCGGCCAGAAATTCCAGGTGTTAAACCGACAGATTCTTGAAACTTTAGCGGAATATAACACCCTTAGAAATGAGAACTTTCTTACCGCTGAGAGGGTTGTCCCTTTAGGTCGATCGGTGCGGGCCGATGTAGTGGTAGCGAGTAGCTTTGGTCTTGAGGGAAGACGTATGTTCATCCACATAAAAGGGTTTGATGTCCGCACCTCCCGATTAGCCGCCGCTGTTTCTGAAACAGGGTTTGCAGGACTTGCGGGGTTTAGATTTACAGAGCAGGCTTCCCTTCGATTTGCAGAGAATCTATCCCTTTATCGTGAAACCTACGATCCGAACGAGCTTATTACTCTTGAAGCTATTGTTTCCCTCCGCTTCCTTTCTTCCGATGAAGGCATGCAGGTTTTCTTGGATCAACGGGAACCTTCAGGCACTATCGTAAAGGGGGAAGTAGAAATTCCTTATGTGCCTTTACGCGTAGACGATACGATACTAGTACGAAAAGAAAAGGAAGGGTACTATCCCTCGGTGGAAAAAGTGTCCCTTCAACCAGGAGAGAACCGTATACCTCTCAAACCATTACAGAAACAGTACAAAAACGAGGTAGGAGTAGGATGGACTTTAGGTGAAACCTATGGGTTAGGAGCCGAGTACCGGCGATACCTGCTCCCGGATTATACTTTTTTATCCTTTAATGGCCGTTTTTATGTACAGTACGATACCTTACCGGGTAGTAAACCCGTACTGCACTCAGATTTTTCTTGCTCCTTAGGGGAATACCTTTTTACTCCCCATGACGCAAGAGTGCGTCTGGGAGTTACCCTGGGGGCAGGAGTAAGCATTACTTCTTTCACAGAATCGGAAATGCCCATCTATACCGATTATTACTTGAATTTAGGAAGCCCCTTCCTTGAACTAAACTATAGTCCCCTCTCCTATTTTGTTATGGTTAGACTGCAGTATGGATTGGGCATGGGGAACCATCTGTTAGGCCGGAAGTTGTTTGAAATTGAGCAGGGGGGTATCCCCATTACCCTAGGAGTGCGACGCAAATGGTGAGCGGCCAAAGAAACCGATTAGCCAGGTGTTTTCTTGCTCTAAGCTTAGGCTTTCTAAGTTTTGCCTATGCATCCTGCACCGGATACTTCTCTTCCACCGTCTATCCCTCCTATCTGCAGCGAGCGGATAAAACCGTACATTTTAGCAATATCCTGGAATTGGCCAACCTAAAGGGAGAGCAGGTTAAATTCAGAAGTATAAAGGGGTTTTTCCTTACCACCTTCAATCAAAGCCCAGGAACCTCCTCTAGTGAGCAGGTCATCGGAGTCTCTCTCCGTTTTTCGGAAATAGAAAAAGAGGATATTCTTGTTTTTTTTACTAGCGACTTACAGTTCCTGGGTTCGTACACCCGTTCGGATTTTGAGCTCCCCTATGGTTATAAATTAACAGACCTTTTCTCAGAAGCCTATGGAGGTAGAGTGCTGGTGGGGTATACGTACGAGGGAACGAATCCCACTCTCCAACCAAAGTTGGTGGCTTTAGACCCTAGGGGTAAGGAGCCGCCTATTGTACAAACGATTACGGATTCTGGTCTCCTGTATTTTCAGGGGGGAGTAGTGAGCACTCAAAGTGGTAATGAGGGGACGTGGCTCGCTAAGGTTTTGGGGAATACGGTAAATTTTTTACTTCTGCCTTCAGATGTTACTCCTCCCCTTAGCAGCGGAAACTTCGTACAAGCTTTTGATTCCCCTACCTCTGCCTTTTTAGTTAGCTGGTATGTGAAAGATCCGGTTCGAAATCTTACCGCCATTGGTTTACGATTGTATGAGGATAAAAAGTCGTATGTGGTTTTCAATCTTCCGGATAACCCTAGTACAATACCCAATTTTCCTTCCTTAGTTACTCCTAGGTTTTCTTTTACCGATCCCTGGAACCGGTGGGTAGAACTGCAAAAAGTATCCAGCGATGACTTTTTCTTTTATACGGTGGAAGGAATAGCTCTTGTACAGGAAGAGGATTCCTGGAAGTTCTATCCGTTTAAACCTATTAGTTCTACTTCTTCCTTAGCGGAATGGACCGGCCAGATAAAAGAGGGCCCCTCTATCCGCCTAAATGAGGACCTTGCTTTTTATTTTAC
>JBDNDI010000038.1:0-12986 GCA_046719195.1 Spirochaetales bacterium
AATCCTAAAATCTAATCCATGTAAATCTAATCCATATATTACTTCTGATAAGAGATATTCTGTCGACTTGCTGGAAATAAAATTAAATCACCATATTCATAGATTCCTATTTCTTATATTCCCATTAGGTTTTTAAATACAGATCCTTTAACTCGTTAAAAAGAGATTGTCCTTTGGGGCCATAACAGAATTTTCGAACGAGGGTGATTCTATTCTCTATCAATGTATTATAATTTTCCAAGGTTTTCGCTTGGGTGTGTAGTATTTCAGAATAGAAAGATTTTACTTTGCTATTAGACTTCAAATCTTTTGCATCCAGCTCTATTTTCAAATTAGGTAACGGTTTGGTGCAGTTTAGAATATGAACACTATTTACCTTGAGTGTATTATTCATAATACATGCTGATAATAATTCTAAATTGTTAGGGATTTTTAAAAAGGATAGTAAATACCGTCCGCCTTTAAACAGAGACATGATAGAAAGGGGTTTTTTCTCTCCTTCCCTATAACAGATATGAAAACATGTTTTAGCTACTAAGCCTTCAGGTAAAGTGGAGTTGAATCTAGCAAGGAAATATTCATCCTGTATTTCTTCCATCAATTCCACAGAAACTACCTCTTCTAAACCTTCATAACCAAGGGTAAGAGGTTGGGCAAACTCAATATAAGGTTTAGGATTGAATCCGGTAGAAAACCGGCAGGAAAAACCTGATCTCTGTAGGGCTCTTTCAAAAATCGTGAGAAGAGAGAGATGGGGAATAAAAGCTGCTTTACCCACCTTCTCATAGGAAATAACGTAACGGTAAAATAATTTTCTTGTAAGCGTATCAACCTTATGTTTGTTTTCTTTTAATGAGACCGAAGAAATAGAAGAAAGTGTTTCTAGGAGAGGCTTAATGTCCTGTGAGCAAACCCCACAAGGATTTTTACAAGGAACATCACAGGGGAAGGTTTCCTGGCAAGCAGCAGCTCGCTGGTACTCCTTTTTTAGAAAGGTAGTAGTGATTCCTAGATCTATTGCTCTCCAGGGTAAGAGTTCTTCTAAAGATCGTTCTCGTAAAGCCTCCGCTTTAACGTTCCAGGCTGATTGCTCAAGGGCTTTTACCCAGGCCTGCCGGTTTAAGCGATCTTCCCAGGCATCAAAACGAGCGCCATTAATGAATGCTTGCAAAATTAATTCCCCTACCCGCTCATCTCCCCTACTAATAACCCCTTCCAGAAAAGAACAAAAGGGGGATTGATACCCCACTTTTACCGGTAGGTGGCGCAAACCTTTCCGAACGCGCTGGATACTAAGAACCGCTTCCTCTTCTGTTATTTGCCTCGCCCATTGGAAAGGAGTATGAGGTTTGGGAACAAAAGTGCCCACGTTGAGGTTTATTTGGATCTGACAAACCCTCTGAATTTCCGATATGAATTCAATAATTTCTAAAGCTTCCTCTTGGGGTTCCTGGAAAGGAAGTCCTACCATAAAGTAAAACTTAGCTAACTTCCATCCCTTTTCTTTGGCCTGCTTTACTACCTGTATTACTGTTTCTTTCTCTATTTTTTTATTGAGAGATTGCTGCCAGAGAGGATTCGCTGTTTCTATAGCAAAGGTTAATCCACTTTTACGCACTTCAGAAATATCCGCTAATAGATCTAACCCAAAGGTTTCTATATGAAGACTCGGTAAGCTGAAGGATACAAACCTATGCCGGAATTGGGTATTTAATTTTTTCATTAATAAATCAAGGCCTTTATAATCTCCCGAACTTAGGCTAGCCAGGGTAATTTCTCTATACCCCTTTTTTTCTACTTCCCAGCAAACCTCTTCTTCTACTAAAGAAGGCGGTTTCATTCGAAAGGGTCGGTAATATATGCCCGCATGACAGAATCTACAGCCGTTGGGGCATCCGCGCATAATTTCCACTACTCCATGATCCTGAGCTGTGCGCAGGTTCGGTACAGGGAAAAATCGGGTGTAAGAAGGAGTAAAAGAAAAGGATCGGAAAATGGATCGGACTGTCTTGGCCGTCTTTCCTTCGTACCAGAAAGAAGGACTAGAGCGAAGCAAGACAAGAAGATCTTCCCTCGCAGCTCCCTGTTTTTTTAACTGAACCAATTGGGGTAGTATTCGGGCAAACTCCTCTTCGGCCTCCCCGATAAAGATCCCATCGAAGAATTTTCCAAAGGGTATGGGGTTGGTAGAGGCAGGTCCTCCTCCTATAACCAAAGGGTCCTTAGAAGTTCTATTTTCTTTTAGCAGGGGAATACCCCCGGCTTGTAATAACAGGAGTACGTTGGTAGCAGAAAGCTCATAACTTAAGGTAATAGTTAAAAGATCCAATTCATTAAGGGGGGTTCCCTCTTCCAATCCATATAAGGGTATACTTTTTTGTTTAAGGGCTTGTTCAAAGTCAGGAGCAGGACAAAACACTCGTTCAGCTGTTGCCCCTTCAATACTATGAATAAGTCCGTACAGGGTAGCTATAGCCTGGTTAGCCATTCCAATCTCATACAAATCCGGAAAACCTACGCCCACTCTAAGAATGGGATCGCTTTTTTTACGAGAACCGAACTCTCCTCCTACGTATCTTCCTGGGTTTTCTACTTCTAACAGTATTCTGTGCAGGTCACGTACAGGATCAATGGTCAAGCAGGTTTTCCTTGTATGAAAATATTAGTATTTATATCTATGAAGGTAAAAACTGGAAAGTAGACCAATGCTAAGAAGAACCGTTATGAGGGAGGACCCTCCATAACTAAGAAAAAATAGAGGAATTCCTGTAATAGGCATAATTCCCATAACCATTCCCATATTTACCATCAAATGGAAAAATATCATCCCTACAATACCGCTACCCGCATATAACACAAAAGGGTCTTTACAGACTCGCATAATCCGAAGTCCCCTGAATAGGATGGTAGCAAAGAGTATTAGTACTAAAGCAGAACCAACAAATCCCCATTCTTCCGCAATGATAGAAAAGATAAAATCTGTACTTTGCTGGGGAATATAACGGAAATGACTATGCGGCCCTTTTAGAAATCCTTTCCCCCAGAGACCTCCCGAACCAACAGCCGTTAAGGACTGGATAATATTCCAACCCGCTCCCCGGGGATCAATGGAAGGATTCAGGAATACAAGCAAACGCATGAGTTGGTATTGCTTGAGAAAGCGACGTAGGACGAAAGAAATTCCAATTCCTAGACTTAAAATGAGCCCTACATATCCCACCCGAAACAGGTATTGTTTTTTCGTTATCAAGAGGCCTAAAAAAGAAAAAAGAGTTACACCTCCAAATAAGGCAAGCAAAAATAGTTTTATATCGGATTCTCCCAATCGAACCAACAGGTGGGGAGTACGGGTACCTATCAAGGAGCCATACAGGGGAAGGAGGGTAAATAAAATGGCTAAACCTCCGGTAAACAGGAGAAACAGCACATACTCTAATTTAGCCCCTGCTGAAAACACAATAAAGAAAAAAATCGGTAGAAATACCAAAGCAGTACCAAAATCAGGTTGAAGGAGTATTAGGGCTATGGGGACAAGTACAACGATAAAGGAGAGAAAAAAACCTATCCAACTATCTAAGAGTTTTGGGTATGTTTGTATCAAATAGGCTAAGTAAAGAATCGTGGATACTTTCATAAACTCTGAAGGTTGAATACCTAATTCCCATATCCCTAGCCAACTCTTACTGCCATGAACCACCTTCCCAAATAGCAGGGTTAAGATTAATAGGAAAAGGTTGATAAAATAAATCCGAAAAGCCCATTCTTTATACCTGTGATAATCTATAAAAGATAGGGCAATTAACAGAATAAACCCGACAATAGCCCAAATACTCTGCTTTATGTACTCGGAAGAATACACAACGCCGGTAGAAGTGACTCCACTAGAATAGATAAATAGAATTCCAATTAGGACTAGCAGCAAAGAAGCGATTAATAAGCTGAAGTCGAATCGCAGGGAAGTGTTTCGAATCATCTTTCACCCCCGCTATCTGCCCGCAAATACCATAGGTTCATGGATTGGAGCACTTCCTGATAACTCATATCAGCAAAGATACCCTGGAGTATGATGTTTGCTGCTTTGGGAGCCCACCACTCCCAATCGTTTACCGCTTCAACCTGTACTACTAGTACGATTTTTTCCCGCGGATCCTCTTCATTATAGGGTGCATACGCTACAAACCAGCTATGCCAGCGATCCTCCAATCCAACTTCCCCAGTACCAGTTTTACCTGCGGCCTGTACTGCCTTAGTGGTAATTACTGCTTTAGGCGTACCATGGGTAACGGTCCTTCGAAGAGCATCTCTTACTAAGCGGAAGGTAGATTCCCGGATAGGAGAAACCGTTAAAACCTCAGGTTTAATCTCTTCGATAATTTTACCGGTTAAGGGATCCCGGATTTCTTTTACTAAATGCGGTTTATAGACCGTTCCTCCATTTACCACCATTGCAACAAGATTCGCCATTTGCAAGGGAGTAACAAGTACCTGTCCCTGGCCAATAGATAAGTTTACCGTATCTCCTCCTACCCAGCGGCTGTTGTACACCCGCTTTTTCCAAGCCGGGCTAGGAACCACTCCGGTAACTTCACCAGGAAGATCGATCCCAGTTTTTTCTCCCAACCCAAATCTCTGCGCATATTCCACGATTTTTTCTACCCCTAGATACTCATTACCCAAGGTATAGAAAAATACATTGCAGGATTCTGCCAGAGCGTTGAAAAGATCTAAAGGGCCATGACCCGTTTTACGGTGACATAAAAAAGTTCGGTCTCCTAATGTATATCTGCCCGTACAATTGATGGTTTTATGCATGGGTATGGCTTCCTCTTCGATGGCGGCGGTGGTTAATACGATTTTAAACGTAGAAGCAGGTACATAAGCAGCCTGAATGGTACGATTCAAAAAGGGAAACCGAGAATCTTGACTTAATTCGCGAAAAGCCGCGCTACCTTGTTCATCATAGAAAAGATTGGGATCGTAACTAGGATTGGACACAAGAGCAAGAATCTCGCCCGTGGAAGGCTTTAACACTACTGCAGATCCTACTCGATTGCCCAAGGCAGCTTCGCAAAGTTTTTGAATTTTGCGATCAAGGGTAAGTACAAGGGATTTTCCGAGTACCGGAGGGACATCCTGCCAGAGCGCTTCCCCTACCCTCCTGCCTTTTACATCTACCGTGCGGAATTGTTTTCCATCTTCTCCACGGAGAATTAAGTCATATTGACGTTCAATTCCCGCTTTTCCGAGAACGGAACCATACGAGTACCCCTGGTTAAACAAAACCTGTAGTTCTTCCCTTGTTATATCTCCTACGTACCCTAAAACATGGGATAAAGACTTCCCTTCTGTATAATTCCGAATGGGTTTGTTGTGCCAGGTAACCCCGGGAAATTCGTCTAGATTTTCCGCAAGGTAAGATAAAGTTTCTAGAGAGACTCTACTTTTAATTTCAATGGGTTGATACAAGGTCTCCAGGGAAGGAGGAATTCTCTTTCGTATCTCTTCCAAAGGAACTTTTAAATAAGAGGCTAGCTTAGCGTATATAACCTCCCTATCTTGGGAAGGGACTTCAGCCGGTATAATATCTACAGCAAAGGAATCAATATTGGTAACCAAAGGCACATCATAATTCCTGTCGTAGATCTCTCCTCGTTGGGCATAGATGGGAATGCTTCTTTGTGTGAAGCTCGTAGCCCGTTCCTGGTAAAATTCTCCCTGTATTACCTGAAGTTTGAATAGATACAGAAGATAAAAGGCTAAAATAACACTTATACTGATACCTAAAACAAAGGTACGCTGTCTAACGTATCCTTGTATTTCCATTTTCTATCTACCCTCCCATTGACTCTGAGGAGTGTTTCCTCGAAATAAGCGGTAAAGAGCAAAAAGGAAAGGCACCACGAGCATATTGTATCCTATTTCCAAAAGAAAGGAGAGGGAAAAGAAGTGGAAATGCAAGTTTTCAATTTTAAACAGAGCCGATAGTAGTAAAATAAACAAACCTTTTAATACCGTTGCCACGGCTGCCATAGCCATAGGAATAAAAATGGGATCAATAAAAAAAGTTCCTTTAGTAATCCCATAGAAATAGCCAACAAGGGTAAACACAAACCCGTTGAATCCAAACGGGGCAATACTAAGAAAATCCTGAAGTAAACCTGCAGCAAATCCTGCTGTCTGTCCTATAAGAGAACCTTTTCTGTGAGCTAGGTACATTACGGTAAGTAAAACGAGATCGGGCCGAACACCTTTTATTGCAATATGATTTAGTAAGGTGCTCTGAAGAATGATACAACCTAATAAAAAAAGATATAGCCACAAATTCTTCATGCTAGGGTTTTCCCCCTTTTGGTTTTAATACAAACACATACTCGATCTTTCCAAAATCAATAATAGGATCTATCTCTAGAATTAAAGAAGTATCGTATTCTCTGGCATGTACAGCCCTCAGTACCCCTATGGGAATATCAGGAGGGAAGAGGGAGTTTAGACCTGAAGTAACCACCAACTCCCCGCTCTGAATGTTCATGCGAGCAAACCGTTTCACATAATACATGTATATTTTCTCTTCTACTGAACCGTTCACTAACCCCTCATAGCGGGATTGAACTAAGCGGGCTGCTATGTAGGAAGTTGGATCGTATATGGGTTGCACAAGGGAAGTGTTAAATCCGGTTTGAAGAATCTTGCCTACCAACCCTTGTTTTCCACCCTGGAAGGAAACTACCGGCATATTTTTTTCTATGCCCTGCAGAGACCCCTTATTGATAGTAAGGGTAGAGAAGTAATTTTGGGGATCTCTTCCTACAACCCGCGCAGGAATATTTTCGTACGGAATTTGAAGGGAAAACTGCAGAACTTCCCGGAGTCTCCGGTTTTCTTCCTCTAAGTTTGCTAATTCACGCTCAATTTTTTCATAGTAGCGTACTTTTTCCAAAGCCTGTTCATACTCTTGCTTTAAACGATGGAGAGTTCGGATAGAATCCAGGGTTTCGGAAAGAAAGAGTCTAGTTCCACTAATACTTTTTTGAAAAACCGATACAAGGCTAAGCCCCATCTCCTTGGGACTTATTAGGATAGTATGGGTGGACAGGCTTATGGAAAATAAAGAAAAGGCAAGGTAGGCTCCTAAAAGGAATCCTACCTTATGAGACCGGATATAATTACGAACCCTTCCCATCTCCTTAACCGTTTAGGTTATTGTACATGGTGCGGGTATGATGCATGTCCCGGGCATAATCGAAGTACATTCCGGCACCGAGAGCTACACAGTTCAGCGGATCTTCTGCTAAAATAACAGGTACTCCGGTTTCTTTAGAAATAAGCTTGGGTAAGCCTTTTAATAAAGATCCGCCTCCGGTCATCACAATTCCCCGTTCTACTATATCGGCGGCTAGCTCAGGAGGAGTTTGCCCGAGGGTACGTTTAATTTCATCTACAATCGCATTTATGGGTTCTTGCAAAGCTTCCCGAACCTCTACCGAATCAATTTCTAATCTGCGAGGTAAGCCGGTAATAGCATCGGTTCCTTTAATTTCCATTTTTTCGATTTTAACATCAGGAGAGGCATTTCCAATCGCTATTTTCAGATTCTCCGCCGTTTGTTCTCCGATGATTAGATTATGTACAGAGCGCACGTGCTTAATAATGGCTTCGTCAAACTCATCTCCCCCTAAACGAATAGCATTGGTAACCACCATTCCCCCTAGTGAAATTACAGAGATTTCTGTGGTACCTCCGCCAATGTCGCAAATCATGTGCCCGGCTGGTTCAAAAATAGGGATACTAGCCCCGATGGCAGCCGCTAGCGATTCTTCAATAACTTTTACCTCTCGGGCACCGGCTTTATATGCACATTCTTCTACAGCTCTACGCTCCACTTCGGTAATACAAGTGGGAACTCCAATAACCATCCGAGGTTTTACTAGCCATTTTCGGGGAAGAACTTTAGAGATAAAATGCCGGATCATTTTTTCCGTTATTTCCAAATCCGCGATCACTCCATCCCGGAGAGGGCGGATGGCAATTATATCTCCCGGCGTTTTCCACAACATGCGTTTTGCCTCTACACCTACAGCAACTACCCGTTTGGTCCCTCTTTCTACAGCTACTACGGAAGGTTCATTAATTACGATTCCCTTCCCTTTCATATAAATAAGGGTATTACAGGTGCCTAAATCGATACCAATGTCCGTAGAAAAGGCATTGAATAATGATCCGATTCCCATCTAACTTTACTCCTTCCCATTATCCATATAGACGCTTCAAGGCGCCATAATGCTTCGGATTTATCCGTACTGCCCTCCTCCAATAGGAACGCGCCTTTATGGAATCACCAAAGGCAAGGTACACCTCCCCTAAAAGGAAGTTGGCTTCCGCGTCCTGGGGGTTTAGGGCTAATACTTTTTGAAAATGTTCTTCTGCTTTAAGATACTCTTTGCGTTGAAAGTAGAGATCTCCGAGTAAAAATCGTGCTTTTTGCTCAACCGCCGAGTCTTGAGCCATGTTCACACAACGTAACAGATATTCTTCGGCTTTTTCTTTTTGTCCCTGTTGATCGTACGTCTGTCCTAGGGTAAGGAGAAGAATATCCGAAGGATTGCGTTCTAGGGCTAAATGAAAATATTTAAGGGCTTGTTCAAGATCGGAGAGGTTTAAGTACGCTAACCCTAAATACTCATACGTATCGTTCTGGAAAAATCCTTTTTGCAAAGCCTCTTCCAGGTACTTAGCGGAAAGATCGTAGTAAGCCACCCCTTTATGAAAGTAAGCCTTTCCTAATACATAGTTTATTTCTGCTGCCATGGGTACGGAACTGTGTAAATTTGCCCTTCGAAGCGAAATTACGGCTTTGTTCATGCACTGAATTTTTTGATCTGCCTCGGGGATGTTGACTCCTTTATAGAATTGGGCGAATCCATGGAAGGTTAAATAGAAGGAATCCATTGGATTTTTTTGTAATTTTGCTTCTGTAGTACTAATAATAGCATCGTATTGATTTTGCTTCCAAAGTTCTAGTAAGGCTTTATGTTCTTCGTCTTTAGAAACCGGCAGGTTTCTAAGGATCCAACGGGTAGTAAAGAATATGCCCGTCCCTCCCATTCCCACGAGTAAGAGAAAAACTAGAAGTTTTATTATTACGCGTATTCGCCTTCGTTTATCGATAGCGAAACGGAATCTATTCTGTGGGTAGAACATGGTTGAACTCGATTCATTTAATGAGTTTTTCTATAAAAAGTCAATGGACAAAGACCTTTCCTCAATGCCTTTAAATATGGTAGGATACAGCAACAGGATTCATGAAACTATTAGGACTCAGAAACATAGGCATCATGGCACACATAGATGCCGGGAAAACTACTACTACCGAACGCATCCTCTACTACACCGGAAAAAGTCACCGCATTGGGGAAGTAGACGATGGGCAAGCTACGATGGACTGGATGGAGCAGGAACAGGATCGAGGTATAACGATTACGGCAGCTTCCACCACCTGTTATTGGAAAGATCATCAAATAAATATTATAGATACCCCAGGTCACGTAGATTTTACCGCTGAGGTAGAACGTTCCCTCCGAGTTTTAGATGGAGCTATTGCCGTATTTTGCGCTGTAGGGGGAGTAGAACCTCAATCAGAAACCGTATGGCACCAGGCAGATATGTACGCTGTTCCCCGTTTAGCCTATGTAAATAAGATGGACCGGATTGGGGCTGATTTTTTCGCCGTAGTGGAGGAAATCCAAAAAAAACTCGGTGCGAATCCTCTTCCCGTGCAAATTCCTATAGGCAGAGAGGCTAGCTTTAAAGGAGTTATAGACCTTATCGAGCAAAAGGAAATTCACTGGTCCGAAGAAGATTTGGGACGTACGTATACCTATTCTCCTATCCGAGCTGATTATGTCGCGGAAGCCTCCTTGTGGCGGGATCATTTACTAGATGGGTTATCTCATTTCTCTGATGAACTTACAGAGTTGTACTTAGAAGGTAAAGAAATCCCTGTGGATTTAATTCGGAAAATTCTAAGAAAAGAAACTATTTCCCGCAGGGTTATACCTGTGTTCTGCGGCTCTTCTTTAAGAAACTTAGGGGTACAACCTCTTTTGGATGGGGTTGTGTATTATCTACCGGCTCCGGAAGAATTACCTCCGATTGTAGGACACCATAGCAGTAAGGAAAAAGAGGTTAGCGTATCTAGAGATGTCAAAGGTCCTCCCTTGGGGCTAGTATTTAAAATACAATCCGATCGGGAAGCCGGTTCCCTTTGCTATATACGCATGTATTCCGGTTCTCTACGAAACGGAGTTACGGTCTACAATATCAACAAAAGGAAAAGGGAACGTATAAATCGCCTAGTGCGCATGCATGCGAATCGATCCGAACCCATGGAGGTTGTGGAAGCAGGAGATATTGCAGCTGTAATAGGGTTTAAACTTGCTCAAACCGGAGATACTATCGGAAGCGAAGGTTTCCCGATCCTCCTGGAGCGGATGCATTTCCCTGAACCCGTTATATCGGTATCTATTGAACCAAAGACTTTTTCTGAACGAGCCCACTTGCTTGAGATTCTCCAAATTCTTGAAAGAGAAGACCCCACCTTTTTCAAGCGGGAAAACCCTGAAACCGGGGAGATTATTATTTCCGGTATGGGGGAGCTACATTTGGATGTGTTAGTGACCCGCATTATGAAAGATTTCAAGTTGGAAGCTAAAGTAGGGAAGCCCCAAGTGACCTATCGGGAAAGTATAACAAAGAAAGTAACCCATACAGAGAAATTTCACAAGGTGATTGCAGGAAAGGATAACACAGCGGAAATTACTCTAACCGTGGAACCTTTAAGCCGGGGCTCAGGAAATCAGTTCAAGAGTATCTTAAAGAAGGACGCTCTGCCGGAACCTTTGGTAGAAGCTGTAAAACGGGGAGTGTCAGGTGCTTTCACTTCAGGTATCCAATTTGGGTATCCTGCGTATGATATCGGAGTAACCCTAGAAGGAGCCGTGTATAATGAAAACACCTCTACAGAGTTTGCGTTTGAGGCTGTCGGTGCCCTAGGATTTGATAACGCCTGCCGCAAAGCAGATCCTGTCCTTTTAGAGCCTATTATGCTGGTGGATGTGCTTTGTCCTAAGGAGTTCCTTGGTGAGGTGATAAATCTTATCACTAGCCGGGGGGGAACTATCATCAGCCTCGATTCTCGGCCTAATATAGAGCATATCCGGGCTCATGCGCCATTAGAGCGCATGTTTGGGTTTTCTACCTCCTTACGGAGTGTTAGCCAAGGTCGGGGAACTTTCTCTATGGAATTCTCTCATTTTGAACGCAAGGAGGCCAAGTAGGAAGATTTCCTTGACAATTTTTCCTTCTGGCTTCTATAGTGCATAAAATACAATAGAAGGAGCTGGGCATGAGTATTGGAACAGAAAACATTCGTAACCTTGCTATAGTAGGGCATGGAGGTACAGGAAAGACCTCCTTAACTGAACAGATGCTCTTTGTGGGAGGAGCAATTCCTAAACCAGAACCAGTAGAGTCGGGTAGAACGGTAAGCGATTTTATTGAAGAGGAAATTAGCCAAAAAATATCTATTAAAACCTCCCTATCCCACCTCCCATGGGAAGGAAATAAAATCAACATCCTGGATACTCCCGGTTCTGCTGACTTTTTTGGGGAGGTAATCGCTGCTCTCAGAGCTTCTGAATGCGCTTGTATTCTTGTAGGGGCAAAGGCAGGGGTGCAAATTGAAACCATTAAAGTCTGGAGGAGATTGGAACAACTAGGAAAACCCCGTCTTGTATTCATTAATAAAATGGAAAGGGAACAGGCAGACTACAAAAAGGTACTGGATGACTTACGGGAACGCTTTAAACGCCCGTTTGTGCCTGTTACCGTACCGGTCGGTTCTGCTTCTGAGTTTAAAGGGGTTATAGATCTGTTGGAAAATCGTTTCTACCCTATGGCTGGTTCCACCGGTGAGGAAAAAGGTTTAGAGATCCCTTCGGAGTATGAAGCTATAAAAAAAGAATACCACACCCTCTTGCTAGAATCCGCTGCAGAAGGGGACGATGATCTAATGAACATCTACTTCGAAAAGGGCACTTTATCGGCCGAAGAAATTCGAAAAGGTCTCTCCATGGGACTACGGAATAACCGGCTTATTCCCGTGCTTTGCGGTTCTGCTCTAGGTAATTCCGGGATACGGTCTCTTTTAAACTTTATCTCCCATGTTGTCCCTTCTCCTGTTGGGTTTGAAGAAAAAGCCCTTTCTTCCAACGGCGAAGAACAGAAAGTTCCCATACATAAGGACGCTCCCCTATCGGCTTTTTGTTTTAAAACAACCATTGATCAATTTTCGGGTCAGCTATCCTACTTAAAAGTAGTTACAGGGAAACTAATCCATGACAATGAAGTTTTCAATCCCCGGGAAGGTAAGAAAGAGCGGGTAACGAAAGTATATACCGCATTGGGCAAAAAATTAGTGGAAATTTCCGAAGCCCAAGCTGGGGATATTTGTATTTTAGCAAAGCTATCCTACACCCACACGAACGATACTCTCTGCGCTCAGGAAAAACCCATACAGTACAAACCTTTGGAACTCCCCACCCCCGTATTCTCTATTGCGGTTGCTGCGGTAGCCAAGAAAGACGAAGATAAGCTCTCCCAGCTCTTATTACGCGCAGCGGAGGAAGATAAAACCTTCCGCATTGAATACAATCCAGAAACCAAAGAAACCATTATTTCGGGAATGGGAGAACTGCAGATTAACATGATTCTTACCAAAATCCGGGACGGGCAGAAAATAGAAATAAATACACGAGTTCCCAAGGTGGCGTACCGGGAAACGATCACGAAAAATAGTGATGCCGTGTATCGTCATAAAAAACAGACAGGAGGGCACGGACAGTTCGCTGAAGTATCTATACAGGTGCGTCCCTTGCCTAGAGGCGAGTACTATTCGTTTGAAAATGCAATTCGAGGAATGGCAGATCGGA
>JBDNDI010000380.1:0-2606 GCA_046719195.1 Spirochaetales bacterium
TTCGTAGGGGTTTGGGTAGTTGAAATGGGTTTCTTAGTTTTTTTGGTTCTTTGGGGAGGAGCAGGGGAAGTGTGATTCCAATACTCTTGTTCTATATCTTCTCGTAATTGTTTGAGCGTTTTATCTACCTGAGGTAGAATATTGAACGACTCCTGTAAGGCATTGCTTACCCCTGCGTTTTTGACATTTAAAACCACCAAAAGTTCCTGTAAAAAGGCTATTAATTTGGATGCATGCATAAATTTCTGTTGAGGGAGTTGCTGGGGATCTATATTTCTATCATTCAGACTGTGAATCCAGTTTATATGTTTGTCAATTAGTTGAAGAATGATGTCTCTGATCTCTGCTACAGGTTGATCGGTAAGAGCATTGTAAGAACGCTTTACCCGTTTCCAGAGGTTAAAAAAAAAGTTTTCAAATGCCTCTTTTTGGCGTGGGGAGTCATAAGAGGATACATGCCCAAACATTCGCTGTAGCACTAATTCAGGGGAGGTAATTCCATGATAGAGAGCATCCCTTATATAAGCCACAATAGCTCCCTCGGTCAGGGGTATTCCCATTTCTAACAGTAAGTCCTGCACCGGGGAAGGATTTTTATTGGGGTCAGAGCCGGCCGATGCAAGCAGGTCTTCGGAAGGTATATTGGGGGAATGCCAGAGTCGGACCTCCGTCCCTACATCTACAAAATGAATAAAAGAGCAGGATTCTATGAATCCGCCTAAATGAAGGGGAGGAGAGTGGAGCACCTTTTTGCCTGCATAAAAATAGGCATAGGCAATCTGCTCCTCTACGGGATATTCAAACCCCAAATCTTCAAAACTCCGCAAAAATCCTTTCTCTAGTTGTTCTATCCAACCGGTTCCTTCTTTTAACATTTGTTGCCGTTTTCGTTTGGAGATGGGTTCTACGAGGTATTCGCCCTTTATCCAATCGAGCACCGTAAGAATAAGACCACTTCCGGCTTTCATTTTTGCTTTTAAGTAGAGCTTGCCCATATCGAAGGCAAGAATTTCCACCATCTGATTGCTTTCTTTACTTGCGCTTTCTAGCTGAAAGAGATTGTGCGGATTGGAACGGCTAAATAAGCTATGGTATACATACAGATCCTTCACCCGCTTTCGAACCCAGCAGGTAGGGATTGGTTGTTGGTTGCCCTCTAAAAGCACCGTTTCCCAGGGTTTCACTTCAGGATTTAGAAAGGGTATGAACCGGTGGCCTGGGATTAAGTAGCCTCCGGAAAGTTCTTCTTCGGTAGGGGAGATAAGAAACTGGGCATTTTTAAAAAAGATATGGCGAGGGTAGAGACGTTGAAAGTTTGAAGTAAAGGAAAGCTGTACAGCCTCTATCAAGTCTACCAAATCTTTTTCGCTATCGCATTTTAAAATAAGAGAAGAGAGGTGGTTTTTGAGTGCGGTGAATGTAAAAGTTTTTTTCTGTTCGAAAATAAATTGGCGTATCGCTCGTGTTAGTTCTTGTTTTAAAGCCGTATCAGCGCTCATGCTTCTGCCTCGATTTTTTGTTCTAGTTGGATAGCCTTCTCTTCCACCTGTTTGGTTTGCTGTTCCAGAAAACTCTTAATCCATTCCTGGTAAACCGGTTCTACTAGAGCAATAATGCGAAGGGCGAGGAGCGCGGCATTCTTAGCCCCGTTTACTGCCACGGTAGCTACTGGAACTCCGAAGGGCATCTGGACTATAGATAACAAGCTATCTACCCCCGAAAAGGAAGAGGTACGGATTGGAACACCGATAACCGGTAGAGGGGTAAGCGAGGCTGTCATGCCTGGTAAGTGAGCCGCCCCTCCGGCACCAGCTATGATAACTTTTATGCCCCGGGAAGCAGCTTCTTCTGCATATGTTACCATACGATGCGGAGTACGATGGGCAGAAACAATGGTAAGTTCGTAGGGAACACCCGCTTGCTTACAAATATCTGCGGCTTCCTGCATTACCGGTAGATCCGAGTCGCTACCCATAATAATGCCCACCAGGGGTTTTCTATTTTGCTTCATATACTTCTTACCTTAAGTATAGCGCGAATCTTCTCGGCTTTCTCTAAAACTTCGGCAAGATCACTACCAACTATTGTTACATGTCCCATTTTTCGATAGGGTCTTACCTTTTGCTTCCCATACAGATGAATGGAAACGCCCGGCAGGGCTAAGGCTTCCCGAAACCCTTCCACATAGGGTTTGCCTTGGGCATTAGCCTCTCCTAGTAAATTCAGCATAAAGGCCGGATACTTCTGGGTAACCTCTCCTAAGGGTAATCCGCAGATAGCTCGCAAATGTTGTTCGAATTGGGAGGTAAGGCAGGCTTCTATGGTGTAGTGCCCGGAATTGTGCGGCCGGGGAGCCACTTCATTCAATAGAATCTCCTTGTCCCGGTATAGAAACAACTCTACCCCGAACACGCCAACTCCTTGTAATGCTTGCACTGCTTTTTCTGCAATAGATCGGGCCGTGGCTGCCACTTCCTCGTTTATGCGGGCCGGAGCGAGTACCGAGTCGCAGATATTATGATCCGGGTTAAATACCATTTCTACCACCGGATAGGAGAGCACCTTGCCCTCTCTATCCCGCGCCACCATCACCGCTAGCTCTTTTT
>JBDNDI010000381.1:0-2593 GCA_046719195.1 Spirochaetales bacterium
AAACAAATCCTGAAGGGGACTAAGCCGGTGAGGAAGTCTCTCCCATCTCTTTAAAAAACTGGTTAAGAATTTGTTACGATTCCTTCCTCTGATTCTGACAGACCTGAAGGACTGGGTGAGGCAGGCCCAGTCTTATTAGAGTTCCCAGGAACTTTTTTCATAACCCTACCTTATGCTAATGGATACATCCTACCTTGAAAGCGGAACTTGGCAGAGTATGGGTGAGACAAGCGGATATATTCATTGTAAGATAATGCAGCGAGGTACCAATCCACCTTCTAGGTAGATATTGAATACCTTAGCCCCTTTCATCTTATTAGCGGACAGCGGTTACAACTATAGTAACTTGGTCCAATTCTAATAATCGGAAGTACACAAGACAATAGCGGAAACCCTACTTCTCTCCCTTTTCTCTCTCCATTGCTCTTTTCTTTAATTCCCCTGGCATTTTCTCTATAGCATACCGTAAGGCAGTGCGGGGCATACGAGCTTTTCGAGCCAAAACAAACTGATACACTTCTTCTAAATGGGGTTGGCTGGCCACTTTTAATAACCATCCGTATCCTTTTTGCACCATATCGTCCGTATCCAAAAGCAATAGATCTGCAAGGGCTAATGCTTCTTCCAGAAACTTGCCTTTTTTAACCGGCACAATCAGAGACACGGCTGCAGCTCGTCGCATCCACCGGTTTTCTGATTTAGTCCATTCGGTTAGATTCTGTACAAGAGCCGGATACTGTTCTATCAAAGTGCCTACACTGTGATTACAGAAGGTGTCACATACCGCCCAATTGGAAATGTACCTGTCGATCCAGCCCTGGAACTGGAAAAAATCCTCGGGGGTATAGTGATTTCTGAAGGCATAGCACCACGTACAGGCTACAAAGGCTTCCTCTACGTATTTAGATCGCAGCAGTTCTTCACAAAGGGAGAAAACCTGTTCCTTTGCCTGTCTCCGCAAATCCTGTAGGTAAACTTTAGCCAGTTTTTCCACTTCTGGGACTTTTACCCCATAGAGCAGAACTTCTTCTTTAAAAAATCGTTCAGCCGATTCCTTTACTTTTTCATTGGAAATATCTTTCAGTTTCTCCCGGACCTGAGTGACAAAATTGTGGATAGTAGGACTCATGGGAGGATTATACCTATTTTTGCAAGATATAAAAGGATGCATTAGATTCCTAGCGTACACAAGGTTCAGAGGAATAGATGCAGGTCCAGGCTAGCGCAGGCCAAACTTAATACAATCTACCCCCAGAGGATGAAATAAGGGTGGTGAGCACTTGAGCGAATTCGCTTATTGACTCGCCAAGTCACGCTTTGACCTGGAGATCCAAGGGAATCGGAGTGGCCGGGTATCCTTGTGAAACGGGTCTCGTCTCGCTAGACTGTACCTTGCCCTGGATACAGCCTTGAGCGAATGAGCCTTTAGGTATATTTTAGAATGAAGGTATGAAATCAAAAGCTTTGCATTGGATAGTTCGTATACACTTTATATTTTTTACCCTTCCTCTTCTCTATTCCCAGCCCCCCTGGGAGGTTCAGGTTGCCGAGGCCTTAGAACAAATGGCCGGTAGATATTACAAACCGGTAGTTACTACGGCTATGGGAACTTTTTCCTTTGAGTATACCGGATTAGGCAGCTCATTTTCCCGATATTTAGAAGAAAAGCTTGTGAATATAATTTCTGGATCGCAGCGTATGAAACTTTTCGCCCGTCATGCCTTAGAGAACATGGATCCCGAATTTCGAAAAGTATATCAAGACTTCTTTAAAACCACCGAAGTAGATGCCCTGCTGTACGGCCGGTTTGGAAAACAAAGCTCTGGTCAGGTGCCTTTGCATTTGGAGTTTGCGAGCCTTACTACCGGGGAACTGTTGGGGACCTTGGAGGTTAACATTCCGGCAAAAGAGGTTCCCGCCCAAGTTTCTATCGAACCTCCAGGGCTTGCCAAGGCTATATTTGAAAAAACCGAACTCGAAAACCTCCTAAGCTCTACAAGCAGCGGCCTAACCTTAAGGGTGTTCACTGACCGGGGAGCAGGAGGGGTGTATAAGAATGGAGAAAATTTGCAAATACATGTTTTTGTGAATAGAGAGGCTTATATAAAAGTATACCATATAGATGTATACGGCAAAACCCAACTTATTTTCCCAAACCCCTACTATTCCAATAACCGAGTCCCCGGAGGGAAGCTCATCACTATACCCGATGCTACGTATCCGTTTCAGTTTCGCCTGGGCCCTCCCTATGGAGCAGAGTTTATTAAAGTTATTGCTTCTACCCTACCTTTTCAGGACACAGAAAAAGCCTTCTCTACCCTTCCGGGCAAATCCAAAGAAGCAGTAAGCCGGGGACTTCAGGTAATAAGCCAAGGGTTAGAAGTAAAACCCACAGAAGAAATAACAGAAGCCTTAACTGCCTACACCATTGTAGAAAAATAAAAAAATTTTCTAAATTTTTGAATTCTTTTAGCCTCCTCTTTCTGTTTTATCCTGCAGAATGTGGGTATGTTTTAAAAAGAAAAAAGAGAGCTCTGCCCTTGCTTTTCCCCCAATAAACCTCGGGGACTTCCCTCTATCCCAAAGAAGGCTA
>JBDNDI010000382.1:0-2572 GCA_046719195.1 Spirochaetales bacterium
CAACCCTCTATATTGCGAAACAAGATGAAGCTGCTGCTACAGGGGAACTCTTATCAGAGGACCAAACAAGTGGCAGCTCCCTCGATAGAACTACCCTTATCCAGAATGATCCTTTCGGCATCCCCCTTGTAACCAACTCTCCCCCAACCGATGATTTAGGCACCCTCTATGCAGCCATAGAAAATGGCGCATTATTAACAGCAGACAGTAAAACTGGAGAAATAGCATACCAATTTAACGGCCAGCAAGGAATGGTGTTTAATGACACTTCGGGAAGCGCTTATGGTCTAACCAACGTGGGAGCTATTGAAGCCTGGATAAAACTCTACGATCGTATTCCCTGGGCTGCAGTAGTACACAAAGGTGTGAAAGACGACTTTAGCGATGAAGTGTACAGTTTGCAATTCTGGAGCAAAGGAAACGACCTGGCTTTTGTACTTAACCCCCAGGGTTCGGGAAAATACATATTAGTGCAAGCAGGTAGTACCTTTAAAAACTTAGCCCTAAATACCTGCTACTATGTTGTAGCTACCTGGAATAAGGATAATATGGATTTATATGTAAATGGGCAATGTGTTGGTCGAAAATCAACTTTTATACATCTACCGGGTAACCCAACCCCAGTGTACGGGATAAAGATGCATAAAAGAGGACGGAGGGTTCCTTGTATGAGGGTTCCTTGTATGAGTTAAAAGATTACGCCTCCGCAGAGGGGTGGGTAGCGGGTTAAAATATTACTAAGAGATTACTCTTGGGCAGAATGGGAAAATATTCTCTGTTCTACCCGTCGGAGCAGGGTAAAAAACCATACACCAGCCAATAGGGTAGCTACGAAATTAGCACAGAAATACCCGAAGCCCGGAACCCCCAAAGGGTAAAGCGGGGTATCTCCGTCCCCTAATGAAGGAATCATCGAACCTATTTCCCGGCCTTCTAATTCAAAAGGGGCACTGTAGAATCGGCTACATAGCGGGACCGCTCCACTCTTCTACTATGATCGACCGCCTTTCTGGTTTTCGTTTAGCCCTTGAACAATACGGATTGGAAGCCTTTCCCCAATACATTCAGCAAGGGTCACTGACTTTAGAGAGCGGATATGAAGTTATGAAATACTTTCTTTCACTGCCGGAATTACCTACGGCAATAATTTTTGCCAATGATCAAATGCTTTTTGGAGGTATGAAAGCCTTGGCAGAAAAAGGGATACCTATACCGGAAGGTATGGCCGTAATCGGATTCGATAATGTTCCTCTATGCTCCTTCGTGAAACCAACGGTCACATCAATTGAAATACCCAAATATGAACTAGGGGTAGCTGCAACCCAACTGTTATTTACCCTTCTCCAGGGACAGACCCCAGAGTATCCTGTATGGTTTCCCGTTCGTCTAATTGAACGCGAATCTACTGCCACAACCGTCTATACAAAAATTATACAATTTTCATCAAAGCTAAGGGAGTAAGAACATGGAAAAAAAACAGTTGTCCGCAGAATGTCTTAAGTACTTTAATAGCGGGGGAACCGGAGGGTTTAATTGTGCAGAATCTACGGTCTACGGTGTAACTTCAGTATTGAATCTTCCTCAAACCGATCTACTACGGATAGCCACTCCCCTAGGTGGGGGATTAGCCCGTAACGGTTATGTGTGTGGCAGTCTATTGGCGGGTATACTCCTGCTAGGCTACAAACTTGGCAGAGACAATCCTGATGCCCCGCGGAATCCTTCTTATGAAGCTGCAGATAAACTAGTGAAAATATTCTTAGACCGCTTTGGGGCAGTACATTGCAGAGAGCTTACAGGTCTTGATTTGAAGAATATAAATAATACGGGAGAAGAGAAACAGAGAGTACATAATACAGTTTGCAGACCCATAGTCGAACAAGTTTGTCAATGGGTGGTTGAACTTTACAAGGCAGAATAGCTATTCTCCTAGGTCATGCGTATTCCCTGCGCTATTATCGGCCTTGGTAGGATTGGAAGTCTTCTAGAGCAAGATCCGTTGCGAGAAAAACCAGCTACCCATGCGGGTGCTATCGTGGACAATCCCCAATGTCACCTCCTAGGAGGGTATGATACTAATCCTCAGCGATGTGCGGAGTTTAGTTCTACCTGGGGGGTACCTGCCGATTTCCCTTCAGCTGAGGCTATGCTTCGAGCTTTAAAACCGAAAATAGTACATATCGCCACTCACCCGGATTCACATGCCTACTATACAGAACTCGCTGCAAAAGAAGGGGTTTCTGTAGTAGTATGCGAAAAACCCTTAACTGATACCTGGCAGAATGCGCTGCGTATCCTTCGTCTCCACCAAAAAAAGGTAATAAAAGTAATCACCAATCATGAACGGAGGTACTCGGCAGATTATGTTTATGCTAAACAGCAGATCGAGCAACATACCTTTGGGCAGCTTCTATCGATCTATGCACGATTATATTTTGGTTACTCTACTCCCTTGTATAAACAGCTCTATCACGATGGAACCCACCTGATTGATTGCATTTCTTTCCTCACTGGGAACCCCTTGCAAACACCGCAGGTAAAGGGGAACCTTTACAGAAAAAAAGGAACCGCT
>JBDNDI010000383.1:0-2563 GCA_046719195.1 Spirochaetales bacterium
AGTCTGAGGGAACGGAATCTTCGGGTGGTAAATCCTTCTCCTCATTCTTGTTTTTATGGTATGCTTGCAAAAGCATTCTTAGGATACCTGGTACCCCAGTTTTTTTTAACTAAACTGTAGAGATTTCTTTGAACGTTTACACCTTTGTCTATAGGGAGGGTTAGGGATTATTTCGAGAGGAGAAATCCAAGCGGTTTTTACGGCGGTACAACCTGTCCCTGGGTATAGCAGTAGCCCGTACGATTTCTGGGATGTTCCCCTTATATCGGTCGAGTAGTTCTGAGATTACTCTATCCTCCAGTTCGGTAAAAGGAAGGAGTCTTTTTTCTACGAGGTTGGTGAGTCGATGTATCAGTGTCTCTGGAGTTTCTTGTGCTGGATGGATGGAAGGGCGAAGAAAAGAGAAGAAAGTTTCATCGATAGCAATGGTGCCAGAAGGAAGGAGGATAATGGCCCGCTTTAGGGCATTCTCTAGTTCCCGGATATTGCCGGGCCAAGGGTAAGTGGTAAATAAGTTGGTTGCTTCTGGCGTCAGGTAAATGCCTGGCCGACCGAACTCCACAGCAAAAGCACGGAGCAAGACCTGGGTAATACGCAGGATATCCTTTTTCCGCTCTCTCAATGGGGGCAAATGAATATGCACGGTGTTAAGCCGATAGAAGAGGTCGGCCCGGAAGTTCTCCTCTAGCACAAGAAGTTCGATATTCCTGTTTGTAGCCGCAATCAGGCGGAAATCCACAGGGATCAATTGGTTGGACCCTAGAGGTTCCACCTTTCGATCCTGAAGCACAGCCAGAAGTTTACTCTGAAGTTCCGCTTTTATTTCTGCAATTTCATCAAGAAAGAGAGTACCTCTGTGGGCAGCTACAATTTTTCCTTTTTTATCTGTAGAAGCGCCGGTAAAAGCACCCCTGGCATATCCGAACAATTCGCTCTCTAACAGATGATCCGGGATGGAAGCACAGTTGATTTTAATGAAGGGGCCGGACGACCGCAAACTTTCTCGGTGGATCTTGCGGGCAAACATCTCTTTACCTGTTCCCGTTTCTCCTGTTATCAGAATATTTTCGTTTGTGGGAGCCGCCATTTTCACCACCTGGGAGACCCCGGCAAGATCCCCATCTAGACCAATGATCTCCCCTATTTCCAGGGGATCTAGAGAGAGTTTTCTTAATTCTTCAACGTACTCTTCGGCCTGGAGCAAGGTTCCAGTAAGAACTTCCATATCGATCGGCTTTTCTAGAATAAACTGAATTAGGTTCTGGTTAATTACTTGCACTAGAAGATTCTTATCCGCATAAGCAGTAAGCATAATCCCACAGGAGTAAGCCTGGAGTTTCTTTGCTTCTAAAAGCAGTTCTAAACCGGACAAATAGGGCATCCGCTGATCTACCAGGATAACATCATAATGACGCTCCCGGCACTCAGATAGGGCTTTCCGGGGGTCGGAAAAGACTTCGATTTGATATTCCCCTGAAAAAAAATCTCGGATACTTTCCAAGCTACACAGTTCATCATCTACTGCCAGAATGGTCATCTTAGCTTTCATGGTTGGTATCCTCGATTTTAAAACAGGCTCCTCCAGTAAGGGAAATGATGCGTATCCCTTTATCAAAGAATATTTTGGGCTAGCCGGCTCTCCCACCCGGTTAGTAAAAATCGAAACCCCAAAAATCGCTAGAAAAGGTACCCTTTTGTACATAAAAAAAGAAGAGGACCTTACCCAGGTGGTTACAGCCTGGGTGGAGTATCTGGAACAGAAAGGATTCTTAGCATGAACAGGAAAGAAAATGAGGTATGGACCTTAGCAGAACAAAAAGAAGGAAAACTAAAACCTATTTCGTTTGAACTCCTGCACTGGGGCAGATCTTTGGCAGATAAATTGCATGTACCTCTAGCTTCAGTGGTGTTAGGAGATAGCCTAGCGGAGGAAGCGATCCAGTCCCTTATTCCTGGGGGCGCCGATATCGTGTATGTCTTACAGCATCCGAAACTAGCGCATTTTCTCTGTGAATCCTATGCCCGTATTCTTGCCGAATTAATTAAGAGCTTTAAACCCGCCATCCTGCTCAGAGGGGCCACCACTACCGGCCGCACCCTCCTACCCTATCTAGCCGTGAAAGCGCACACCGGGCTAACCGCGGACTGCACAGGCTTGGATATCGAAGAAGGAACCGGGCTCCTGCTTCAAACCCGCCCAGCCATCGGGCGGAATATTATGGCCACTATCAAAACAGCGAACCATAAGCCCCAGATGGCTACCGTCCGTCCCAGATCCCTGCCTCCCCTTTGCCCGGATCCCAATCGAAAAGGAATCGTTCATTCTATCCCCGTTCGAGAAGAGTGGATAGATAAAAGGGTACAGTATGTGGATTTTGAGCCCCTGGATAAAGAAGGCATGGGTTTAGATCAGGCCGATATTGTGGTCTCGGGCGGAAAAGGGTTGCGAAAGGCCGAGAACTTTAGCCTTCTAAAGGGCTTGGCCCAGGACTTAGGGGCAGCTGTGGGGGCTAGCCGGGAGGCAGTAGACAGGGGATGGATTTCTTACCCCCACCAGGTGGGC
>JBDNDI010000384.1:0-2559 GCA_046719195.1 Spirochaetales bacterium
GACTTCGTTCCTGTCGTGCCTTTCCGGGTATCATACAGGGAGGGATGGATGGCTATCTGCCTTAAACGCAATAAACCTTTTAGGGTGGTTGTAAGGGCATTTCGGGTATCTCCTAAGGCAAATAAACCTTTTATTTCCTCACGGTATCGTTCTCGAACTGCATGGTACAATTTTGACTGCTCAGTCTCCATTTCTGCATACACCAATTCTTCAGTGCGGGGAGGCAGTTCCGGGGCTACCTGATCTTTGGTTCTTCGTAAAATAAAAGGATGGATAATGGATCGTAAAACCTCTAGTGCATACGGATCTCCTTTTTCAATAGGATTTCCTAGGGTACGCTTAAAAGAAGGAAGGGGACCTAGCAAAACCGGTTCTAAAAAGGCAAACTGCGACCATAGCTCAAAAATATTGTTTTCCATGGGTGTGCCCGTAAGCACCATTCGATGCTCGGCAAGTAAAGATCGGGCAGCCCGGGTACACTGAGCTAACGGATTTTTTATGGCCTGAGACTCATCTAATAGTACATGATGAAAAGGATACGTTTTTAGCTTCTCTACATCCCGAAGTAGGGTGGCATAGGTAGTGATAACTACATCGTAAGTATCAAAAATGGAAAAGTCTTGGGTACGCTTCGCTCCTAGATACTCTAAAAACCGAAGAGCTGGAGTAAACCGGCGAGCTTCTTCCTGCCAGTTGTACACTAGACTTTTGGGCACTACCAGCAGGTGAGCTTTAGTAGGGGGATCCATTTCTTTGAGGGACTGAAGATACGCTAATACCTGAATGGTTTTCCCCAATCCCATATCATCAGCAAGAATCCCTCCTACCCGAACCGATCGAAGGAAATGAAGCCAATAGTATCCATGTATCTGATAGGGCCTTAACGTTCCGTAAAACCCTTCGGGCAAGGCAACCGGCAAAATCTTTCGATACAGGGAAAGGCGTTCTCGCAAGCTTTTAAACTCATCCCACAAAGCTTGTTCTGTAGCCACTTGGTCTTCCCCAGGCTCTTGGCCCTCAACTCGCTCTTCTTGCCCAGTCTCGGGTAGGCTGCTATTTTTAGGCTCACCCTGCTTAAGTAACGGGTGGTCGCTTTCTTCAGGCGTTTCTTTCCTAATCACTCTTTTTTGTGCGAGCGAATCCGTTTCCTCATCCTTTGATAGAAACTGCTGTTCTAAAACCCCCTGTATCCCCTTCTTTCCCTGGGAAACCTTTAACAAAGGCAGGAGAGACTCTAAAAGTGTGGCATGGAGGGTGTGGAGAAGGATCCCTTCCCCATTCTTCTTGGCAAAGGCCTCGAGGAATCTTAGCTTTTCCATCCATTCTTCGGGTAAAGCCCCTAAGCTACCATCCGAAAGCTTAACAAACTTGTCTCCCCGTTGCGTGGCTAGTAATACCTCTGCAAGTTTGGCATGGGACTCTCCGTACTGTACCTCGCCATCTACTTCAAACCAATGGATGCCGGAACTAATCCGTAAGCTTAAGGTGGCAGGTCTTCGGTTTAGGCGTGCTTTTAACAGGGTTTCTTCCCCATACACCTCTGCCCCTTCCTGTACTAGATGGGGAACTGTAGAGAAGAGAAAATCTACTATAGAAACCTTCGTTTTTAACCCATAGGTACCCACGGAATCCAGGTATTTGATCCGTTTTAGACCAGTATCGGATTTCAGGAGTCGCTTCATCCAGGTTTTTTCCCTTTTCCGGTCCCGGATAACCTGCACATATTCCCAGTGTTTTTCCCCTGCAAAGACAGGTTTATCTTTCGGTTCCGTAGGGAGTATTTCCCATTCTCCATAGGCAAAGCGAAGCTCTACTTTCAATTCTTCTACATCCTCGGACAGGTACAACCGGGGAATTGGAGAGTTTTCTACCTTTTGTAGTTGAAGGGGGAAATTCGTATGCAGGGGAAATCCTTCCAACAACTCAGGAAGGAGATTCTGTTCAAATATCTCCCTTTCTTTTCCTCTCATCCGAAGGGGTAAAGAAGAAAGATACGGAAGAACCCGTTCCTCCGGTATCTGAACAATCTTCTCGTTGCAGGCATACCAGGAAGGATGCTCTGCTACTTTCAAAAGCCCTGAATCCAGCGGTAATTCGAACGCCCGGGCTTCCCCATTACTAGAACCGGTTAGTTTTCCTTTTAAGAGAAATGTGTCCGTGCCCTCCGCTTCTAATGCTAGAACAATTCGTAAAGGATTAGGAAGTATTTCTAGCGGAACATACCGGTGTTGCCCTGTGCGATTCGACCCTTCTAAAAACAGAAATACTCCAGCCGAGGCAAGCAAGGGAAGAACTTTGCCGGGTAAGGGTTTCCAGTAATGGGCAAGATGGTACTGATACAAAAAGTATACGGCCGCATCACCCTCTTGGGAAAGGCACCACTCCCAACCCTTTTCTATCCTCCCTCCCAAAGGTTTCACAAAACCTGGCCAAGTGGGGTCTTCTACTAAAAGTTTCTGCACTCTTTGGAACAAGAGAGGGGTCGCCCCGGATTTTGACTCTGTCTCCCTCTCGGTCGTTACCCTTGACTCACCTTTGGCTTTTGTCTCGGTCTTTGTT
>JBDNDI010000385.1:0-2522 GCA_046719195.1 Spirochaetales bacterium
TTGATAAACCAAATGTGCTATTTCTATAAGATTCCCTGGATCGATGGAGGTATTCGGGAGTTTGTAGGTACGCTTTCAGTGTTTCTTCCCCCGCATCCTCCCTGTTATGCTTGTATGTACAATCGGTCCTACAAAAGACCCGATGGGCCTATCCCTCTTATGGGTGCCTTACCGGGCGTGATAGGTTGCATGCAGGCTATGGAAGCCATAAAACTTATCCTGCGCCTTGGAAAGCTAATAACAGGTCGAAGGTTAGTCTACGATGCCTTGGCCGGCCGATGGGATGAGTACTTTTCTATCCCCGATCCTGCCTGTACAGTATGCGGAGGGGAAAGGTAGATACGTATCTATGCGTTTATTCCAGACTCTTTCTCCCCAAGAAGTATGGGAAAGGATTCAGCAGCATATTCACCCTTTACCCCCTGAACAAGTGCCTCTAGCCGAAGGGGGAGGAAGAATCTGCGCAGAGAAAATATTAGCTCCGGAAGATTTGCCGGCCTTTAATCGTTCCGCCGTAGACGGATACGCCGTGCTGAGCTTCGAAACCTTTGGAGCCTCTGAAGCCTCTCCTGCTTTGCTGAATCTAGCCGGAGAGGTTCGGATGGGTGAAGGAGCACCTCCCCATATACCGGGAAGTTGTTACTATGTTCCTACGGGTGCTATGCTACCCGAGGGTTCCGATGCGGTAGTGATGCTCGAGTATACAGAATCATTGGGAGATCTTGTCCAGATCTTAAAACCTGTGAGCCCTGGCGAAAATGTACTCACCCGTGGAGAAGACTTTAAGCAAGGAGGAGAGGTTTTGAATCCGGGCAAGGAGTTACGAGCGGAGGAGTTGGGTGCCCTCTCTGCCCTCGGTATTATGCATGTAAGAGTCTTTGCTAAACCTAATGGTATTATCTTTTCTACCGGAAATGAAGTGGTAGAGCCTTCGGAGAAAATAGTGCCGGAGGGGAAAATAAGGGATTGTAATGCCCCTATGATTCAGGAACTCTGTCGAAAAAAAGGAGTGTCCCTCGAGTACGGGGGAATTCTTCCGGATGATCCGGTTATTTTCCGCAAGGCTCTTTCAAAGGCCTTGGACCAGAAAGACTTTGTCGTGCTTTCTGGGGGAAGCTCTGTAGGAATCCGGGATTTCACTGCGGAAATCCTAAAAGAGTTATCAGGCGGGGAGCTTCTTGTGGAAGGTGTTACCATGCAGCCGGGAAAGCCCTTTCTATTAGCCCTTTGTAGAGGTAAGCCGGTAATAGGGCTTCCGGGACATCCTGTGTCTGCTTTGAGTACCTTTCTCCTCTTTGGCACCCGAATCCTGGATAGATTGCGAGGAAAAACCGTATCTGCTTGTCAACCTGTTGTTCGGGCAAGACTTGCCCGGGATGTTCCTTCCAGACCCGGAAGAACCGATGTAATCCGGGTACAATTAGAACAGCAGAGGACATCGCATCAGGGGACAGAGGAGGGAAAAAGCTGGGTAGCTCACCCTATTTTTGGTCGCTCCGGTCTTCTTCACACCTTAACAGAAGCGGATGGGTTTGTGATGGTACCTCCGGACCAGGAAGGGCTTTTGGCGGGCCAGGAAGTAGAAGTAATTATCTATGGAATAAATACCTATGAGTAAACGATACCTACGAACGATAAACAGGGAAGAGGCTTTAGCGATCTTCCTAGAAAGATTCTCGCCTTTGGATAGCATTGAGACCGTTCCTGTACAAGATACCCTAGGTCGGGTAACTGCAAAGCCGGTTTTATCCCTGCGATCTTTACCAGCCTATCCCTGTGCAGCCATGGATGGCATTGCGGTACTTTCTGCTAACACCTATTCAGCGGCGGATAAAACACCCCTTGTACTGGAGGAAGCCCATCACTTTTTGCCTATCGATACAGGAGACGTTTTGCCCGAAGGTTACGACGCAGTGATTCCGTGGGAAGAGGTGCAGGTGGAAACCGAGGGTAAATGCCTTATCCGGCAGCCTGCGTATCCCTACCAACATGTACGCCCGGTAGGAGAAGATGTAGTAGGAAGCGAACAGATCCTTCCTATTTTTCACCGGATTACTGCACCGGATTTGGGAGCCCTGGTTGCAGGAGGAATTTCGGCCGTAGAAGTATTGGCAAAGCCGAAAGTAGCTATCCTCCCTTCAGGAGACGAACTAGTTCCTCCCGGGATCCCTCCTCAGAAAGGGCAGATTCCGGAGTTCAACTCCCTGGTGCTATCAGCCTATATTTCTCAATGGGGGGGAAAACCTCTTGTGCTGCCCATCGTAAAGGATGAGGCGAAAGTCCTGCAACAAACCATAGAAGAGACTCTTCCCCAGGTGGATATCCTTTTGGTTAATGCAGGATCTTCGGCAGGAAGGGATGACCTTACCTCAACTGTGTTCGAAAGACTAGGCGAGGTACTGGTTCATGGAGTGGCCACCCGACCTGGAAAACCCACTATTCTTGCCTACCTTCAGGGTAAGCCCTGCATGGGTTTCCCGGGTTATCCTGTCTCCGCCTACCTTTCGGTGGAATGGTTTCTC
>JBDNDI010000386.1:0-2508 GCA_046719195.1 Spirochaetales bacterium
AAGAACTTTTAAAAAAATACCAGGGAGGTACTTCTCCCGAAGAGTTAGAAAAAGCCCGGATAGAATTTAAAGGTCTACTGTCTAAAGCTACCCCCCTGCTTATTGCCCAGGCCGAACAGGAGCTAATAGACGAAGGCTTTACCCAGCAGGATCTAGTTTCTGCTTGTGATGTGCATTTAGAGCTTTTCCGTGCAACAATAGAGCAGAACGAAATTGCAGTTCCGGCCGATCATCCTATCGCAAGGTTTCAAGAGGATCATAGAATTATCCTTACCTTAATGGACGAATTACGGCAAATGGCAAAAAAGGTGCGAAAAAAAGGAAGTTTTCCAGAAGCTAAACCTGAGATTGATAGAATCAAGCAGATCGTAGATAAATTGTTAGAGGCGGAAAATCATAATGTCCGTCAGGAGAATACCCTTTTCCCGCTGCTAGAAAGGCATGGATTAGAACAACCCCCTGCTATTATGTGGATGGAACATACAGAGATGAAGGAAGAGAAAAAAAAGCTAAAACGGTTGCTTGAACAAAGGGAAACTAGGGATTTTGCTACTTTTGCAGACTTGTTAGAACAATCAAGTTTACACTTGTATGAACAATTTGCCAACCACACCTTGAAAGAAAAAAATATCCTTTATCAGGCTGCCCTAGAAGTATTAAGCGAGGAAGAATGGAAGGATATTAAAGAAGAATGTGACTCCCTCGGCTATTTCGAGGGATAATTTAATAACAAAGGACAGACGTATGAACTTAAAATCTTTACCTATCGAAACTATAGAGGCAATTTTAGATGCCCTGAATGTGGACATTTCTTTTGTGGATCATGAGGACAGGGTTGCCTATTTCAATACTCCTAAAGAAGGTAGAATTTTCCCTCGTACCAAGATGGATCTAGGTCGTAAAGTACAGAATTGCCATCCTCCTCAAAGCTTAGATAAAGTAAATGCAATTCTTAATGGTTTTAAAAATAATACATTAGAAAAAGCACCCTTCTGGATCCAGCACAAAGGAAAGTTTATTATTATAAATTATTTTCCTGTACGAGATGCTTCGGGTAAGTATTTGGGTACGGTAGAGGTAACCCAGGATGTTACCGAAATTCGATCCTTAGAAGGAGAGAAACGATTATTGTAGGAGTTCAATATGGCGGACGAACAAAAACCTGAAAAGAAAAAAAAGGACGAAGAAGAGGGGTGCTGGGAAAAAGGTACGTGCAATGAACCGGACCTCTTTGGCCCCTTTTTTAAAATGCCCAACAAGGGCCAGTTTAAGTTTTCCCTATGGTATTTTCTTTTAACCTTATTTATTCTCCTGATGATTAACAGTCTATTTGTCCCTACCCCAGACTCTCTCATCGGCTTTAGTGAGTTTAAAAAGAAAATCGATCAAGGGGAGATTGTCTCTGTACAGATGGGAGACAATTATTACTATGGCTATACTGCCCGGACCGAGGAGACGAAAACTTTTCCTAAAGTATATAGGACTGTACCGGTGAACGATCCTACGTTTATTCCCTTAATGGATGCTAAAGGGGTGTCCTATACCAAAATATCGGAGAGGGGCAATGCGTTTGTAAACTTTCTCCTAACCTGGGCGGTACCTTTCCTCATGTTCTTTTTCATATGGCGTATCCTTTTCCAGCGAATGGGCAATCTCGGTTCCAATGTGTTAGCTTTGGGCCGGAATCGAGCCGCTATTGTAGCCGAGGGAACTACCGGAGTTTCCTTCAACGATGTAGCGGGTTGCGATGAAGCTAAAGAAGAACTACAAGAGGTAGTTGATTTCTTAAAAAATCCTGTTAAGTACACCAGTATCGGAGGGAAAATACCCAAGGGGGTGCTTTTGGTTGGCCCCCCGGGAACTGGAAAAACTCTCCTGGCAAAAGCTGTAGCAGGAGAAGCCGGCGTACCCTTTTTTCGGATTTCCGGTTCGGATTTTGTTGAGATGTTTGTGGGTGTTGGAGCGGCACGGGTGCGGGATCTGTTCCGGCAAGCCCGGGAAAAAGCTCCCTGTATTATTTTTATCGATGAGTTAGATGCCATAGGAAAAAGCCGGGTAAATGTAGTAGGGGGCAATGACGAAAGGGAACAAACGTTGAATCAACTCCTTGTGGAGATGGACGGTTTTGATTCCCGTACCGGAGTAATTATCCTTGCAGCCACAAACCGGCCTGAGATTCTAGATCCAGCACTTTTGCGTGCGGGCAGGTTCGATCGGCAGGTATTGGTAGACCGGCCTGATTTAGCAGGAAGGGAGGCGATTTTAAAAATCCATTCTAGAGGAGTAAAACTATCTCCCGATGTAGACCTGCATAAAGTAGCCCGGGACACCCCTGGATTTGTGGGCGCAGACCTGGCAAACCTGGTAAATGAAGCCGCACTTTTAGCAGTGCGGAATGGTCGCAGCGAAGTTACTCAAGCAGATTTTACCGAGGCCATTGAGAAAGTGATTGCGGGGTTACAAAAAAAGAATAGGCTAATCAATCCCGAACAGAAGCGGATTGTCGCC
>JBDNDI010000039.1:0-12941 GCA_046719195.1 Spirochaetales bacterium
CTCTTTCCAGGCTGCTTCATGGGCTTTCGCAAGCAACTTCGAGTTATAAGCCACTTCCCAGGGAGTCTTACCTACAAAAGCAGCTGCATGTTCGTAAACTACCGGCACTAGATGAATGTTCTTGTTGGCCATTCCCTTACACCTCTGGAACTTCTACTTTTTTACCTAAATAAGCTTCGCTAATCTGTTCATTGCACAACAACTCTTCGCCAGTTCCTTGAAAGGTAATAGTGCCTGTTTCTAAAACGTAGGCTTTATCGCAGATAGAAAGGGCCTTTCGGGCATTTTGCTCTACCAAAAGAATGGTGACGCCCATGGAACGTATTTTAAGAATCAACTGAAAAATCTCATTCACCAATAGCGGTGCGAGTCCTAAGCTAGGTTCATCTAAAAGCAAAACCTTAGGGTTTGCCATTAGCCCTCTACAAATGGCTAACATCTGCTGTTCTCCCCCCGATAGCGTACCCCCTTGCTGATCCTTCCGTTCCTCTAATCGGGGAAAAAGTTCGAACATTTTCAGGATGCGCTCTTTTAATAACCGGTTAGAAGATAGGGAGTATCCCCCCATAATCAAATTTTCCCTTACGGTTAATCCCGGAAAGATTTTTCTTCCCTCAGGTACCTGAATTATACCCTTATGCACGATCTTGTAAGGCTCTTTGGGAAGGGTCTCTCCCTGGAACCGGATAGTCCCTTGCTTAAAAGGCACAAGGCCTGAAATCGCATTCAGTAAGGTAGATTTACCTGCTCCATTCGATCCGATTATGCTGATGATACTCTTCTCAGGAACCTCCAGGGAAATCCCTTTTAAAGCATCAATGTGGCCATATGATACATGGAGGTTTTCTATAGTTAACATGCTTCCTCCTCCCCTATGTAAGCTTTAATAACTTCGGGATTTTTCTGCACCTCGTGGGGTTCTCCTTCGGCTAGGAGTTTTCCAAAGTTCATTACATAGATCCAGTCAGACATTTCCATAACTACTTGCATTCTATGCTCGATTAGAAGAATTGAGAGAGTATGATCCTGATGAAGCTTATAGATGAGTTGGATAAAATCCTGTACTTCTCTAGGGTTGAGTCCTGCAGCAGGTTCATCCAGCAATAACACGGTAGGTTGTGCGGCTAAAGCACGGGCTATTTCTAATTTTCTCTGGAGTCCGTACGGTAAGTTAGAGGGTTGTTCTTCTGCATAATCCCCTAGCCCTACCAGGGCTAATAGTTCAAATGCTCGATGTTTTGCTTCTTTTTCTTTTGTCTTTCGCCGGGGTAAGGTAAATAACGTATCTATAAGAGTGTAAGGTGAATGGGGATCTAAAGCCGTAAGCACATTTTCTAATACCGTAAGGCCTTGGAACAGACGAATATTCTGAAAGGTCCGTGCGATCCCTTTTCTTGTTACTAAATGCTGGGGTAACCCGGATATACGTTCCCCTTTCAGGAATACTTCACCCCGGTCTAACGGGTACACTCCGCTTATAAGATTGAAAACCGTAGTTTTACCCGCCCCATTCGGTCCGATAATACTTACAATACCCCCCTGGGATAAGGACAGGGAAAAGTCCTCTACGGCCTGCACACCTCCAAATCGCTTAGAAATATGCCGAACTTCAAGAATTGGGTTACTCACGGGAGGCCTCCCTTTTTTACTAAACTTATTTTACTTTTTAACCGGGGAATTAATTCTCCTTCTCCGAGAAGGCCTTTGGGGCGGAAATTAATAATTAAGAGCACAATCCCACAGTATAAAGCGATCCTCCACTCTGAAGCGAACCGTAAAACTTCCGGTAGGGTGCCTAACAGCAAAGCCGAGATTACTGCACCACTGAGACTCCCTAAACCACCGAAAAACACCATAATGATCCACTCAGCCGAGCGCGTCCAGTTGAACAATCCCGGATCCACATAGGTAGTATAAAAAGCGTACAGTACTCCTGCGTAGGCAGAAAATCCTGAGGCAAGGAGAAATACAAGTAACTTTAAACCATCTGCATGAATACCCATAGAACGGGCGGCTAATTCATCTGTGCGTACAGCAATGCATTGACGGCCGAATTTAGAAAACTTAAAGTTCCACACAAAAAATAGGCAGATTATGGCTGAACCTACCGCTAAAGGTAGGGTGGTTATGGGAGGAATACCTACCAGACCCATAGCGCCCCCGGTTATTTGAGTAAGATTATTTAAAATGGCAATGATGGCTTCCCCAAACCCAAAGGTAACCAGAGCTATGTAATCTCTTCTTAGACGCACCGTAGGCAATCCCACAAGAGCCCCTGCCAAGACCCCGGCCGCAACTCCGAGTGTTGCCGCAACCGGAAAGGGAAATCCAAACCTGACGAGTAATACTCCCGACGTATACGCTCCTACTGCCATAAAACTTGCCTGGCCAAGGGAGAATAACCCGGTTAAACCGGTAATTAAAAACACACCCGATACTCCGATAAGAGAGATACAGGTAAACACTAGTACGGATACAGATATACCCATAAATACTTCCCCTACACCTTTTCTTGAATTATTTTTCCGGCGATACCTTGGGGTCGAAGAATAAGAAATACAAGGGTTATGAAAAATATTACTACCGGAGCCAATCCTGAGCCGATTCCTTCTACTCCGGTTAGGAGCACCTCAAGTAACCCTAATAATAAGGCGCCTATTACAGCCCCACTTAAATTCCCCAACCCTCCGATTACAGAGGCGATAAATCCTTTTACAATTAACTGGCCTAACTGGGGATAAAGCGTATAATTTAGACCTAAAAAAACTCCGGCAATTCCGCCTAGCATTCCCACTACGAAGAAAGTGGCTGTTACAATTCTGTCGACATTGGCTCCCATCAATAGGGTTGTAGTAGGGTCCATGGAAAGAGCTCGAATAGCTACTCCTAAATTTGTCCGATAAAGCACCAACATTAGTAGGGATAGCGCAGAGAGAGAAATAACAAACATCCAAAAATCTGTTACTGCCACATGGAATCCCGCCCATTCCAAGACTGTTTTAGAGAAGAATCGGGGGTAACTGTAAAAGTTACTAGAAAAGGTAATAGTAATAAGGTTTTCCAGCAGAATCCCCATGGTAATGGAAGAGACAAAAAAGAAGATAACTGGACTTTTGCTTCGCCGCAGCCTGCGGAAAGCAACCCGTTCGATAATAAGGGCTAATAATCCTCCTACCCCAGCGGTAGCTATAAGGGTAATCCATAAACCTACCTCTAGACGGGTGGCAATCAGGAACCCTGCATAGGCAGTTACTGTCAACACTCCTCCATGGGAAAAGTTACTGAACTTTAAAATATTGAACACTAAGGCAAAGCCTACCGCTATCATGGAATATACAGACCCTAAGGACAAACCATTTAAAAACTGTTGTACACTCATATCTTTTCCCTCTCCTGTACATACTGCTTTTCCCGATGAGCTTTCCAGGTAGTTTCGAACCAGTACTCCTCTCGGGGAATAGGACGGCGCCGAACAAACTGGTGCTGAAATTGTTGCCCGTCCCAGCGGGTTACTAAAAGCAAATCCCGGAACTCTTCCTGCTCTAGTTTGTACCGCCACTCTGGCTCTAGCTTTGGGTGCACTACTGCGCCCTCTGGATCCATTACCAGGTAGCTTCCGCGGCTTCCCCCACCTGCTTTTAAGTACGCTTCAATAGCCGAAAGATATGCTCCCTGCGCAAATACTAAGTGCCGGTTTACTAGAGCCTGAGGCAGTTCCTCTAAACTCTTTATAGGTGTTTCCGGAAACCTGGATACTTGTTCGAGGGCCTCTTGAATTGCTTGTTGTACCCGGGAAAGACTACGGATGTGGGCACCAACTTCGGTCATTCGTTTTTGAAACTCTTGACGGTATTGGGCAACAGGGCTTACCTCTCCCCTATCTCTGGCTCGGTTTGAAACAGTTTTATTCCCTTCTCTTTCAAAGGGCTCTTTTATGTTCTCCACACCTCGGTTACCCGCGGGGGTAGGCACAGTGTTTCCGAAGGGTTCCCCTAACTCCCCTCTAGCGGCAAGGTCCTTCTCCCCTGCTTGGGAGAGCAGCTTTCGGATTAGAGTTATCATTTCTATAAGGCTCTTTTCTGCTATAGGTCTCCACACTGCTTCCTTTAGCTGTGGGTGAAAATAGTCGCCAGCAATTTTCTGCGCTGCGCGTAACGACCCAACTTGTCCTGCATTAAGGGCAGACCCTCCGGGGCGATACACTCCATGAGTACCATTCACCTCTCCTACAGGGAAAAGACGATCGATATTTACCGATTCCCACCAAAGATCTGCATACAGACCTCCGTTATTGTGCTGGGCACATACGGCAATTTCTAAAGGTTCCTGTTCCAGGTCAATTCCGTTAGAGCGGTAAAGCTCTATAGCTAGGGGGTTCATCCTTTTTAAACGGTCAAGGGGAAGCCCAAAGAGCGCATCGGATTTCTGCAAATAGGTGTAGGCTTCCTCAGAAAGATCCTCAAAACGGAAATCCCCATCTCCGGGATTAAAGCGATAATCTAAAAACACTTTCCTACCTTTAAGGACTGTTTCCCTATACACCAAAATATCAATGAGAGAGGAACCTCGATTTGCAATCTTTCTCGGATCAAAAGGCCATTGATACCCTTTGAGGAAGATAGCAAAACACATTTCACCCAGAGAAGAAAAGTAAGGCCGAAGGAACTCTTTCGGGTCTGATCCATCAGGATTTGTGGAAATGTAGCGAGGGATAACCTGTTGATAGGTCCCGGAAACATTCCACCGAAACTTCGTAGAAGCTAAGCCATATTGGGATTCGGTTAAGTTTACGGCCGCAGCGCCAACTTCAAGAGCTAGGCCAATAGCACCCGTATGCACTGAAGGATACACGGAGGCTTGGTATAATCCTCCAGGTCCTCCTACCCCAAATACCGTATTATCTGCCACAAACACCCGTAAACCGAACCTTCCATCGGCAAGCGAACGAGTATCCATTGCGATTGCTCCATAAGCCCTGCCCTCTGAAACCAATAGTTTCACCACCAGATGTTTGTCAAAAATCGGGATGGATCGACGTTCCACCTCGGATAGCAGGCATTCCACCATTACCTTGGAAGTGTACGGTCCTATAGAAGTGCCCCTCTGCTTGGGATCATGGTCGGTCTTATACCCGACAATACCTCCATACCTATTAGCAGGAAAGGATACTCCTATGGAAAGAAGATGATAAAAAGCTTCTAAAGACTCCATCGCTTCTACCAAAGCAATATCCCCATGCATGGAACCGCCGGAGTAAAGGGCTTCGGCCATTTCGTAGGGGGAATCGGGTGTTTCCGAGGCTACGGCTAGTTTATAGTAGGTCTGTTTGTCACTTCCGGTGTTGCGGGAAGTCCCACCCGTTACGTCTTCCGTTACAATTGCTAGGTCCGTAATCCCATACTGGTGCAACCGGTCGGCAGCGTTTAAAGAAGCAGCACCGCTACCAATAACAAGGGTGTGAAAGCGATATACGGGAACGACAGCTCCTCCTATTGTCAAGGTATATTCCTTCATACCAAACCTCCTTGTTGAGAATGGGGCCCAATATCGGGATTTAAAGTAGAGCCTGGTAGGTAATCCCCTTGGATCAATTTTTGAAGGCCCTCGGTTTCTCTATCGATAATCTGCCTTCGCAACCAACTGCCTGCTTCCCGGGCTAATTGAAACACAGATAGGTTAATGGTATCGATACGGCGGGATACAAGTTCTAAGACCGGAGAATTATCAAAACCCGTGAGGGAACATTCCTTGGGTATATCCACACCACAGGATAAAGCACATTGGTAAACATACACTGCTACTACATCGTTAAAACATAAGATAGCATTGAACCCTTGCTTAAGAATCTCTTTTAGAAACTTTGGTGTAATTTGCGCAAGCGTGTCTATTACTCGTGTATCTCCGGCAACTGAAAACGGTGGATCCTGTAAGCCTTTTAAGAATCCTTTCTTCCGTTCCTTTTCCACAAAAGGAATCTGGGAAAAACCTAAGTATAGAGGGCGAAGCTCTTTACCCCGAACTTTCTTTAACTCCTGCAAAAGCCGCCGCATTCCACCTTCGTTGTCGCAGGATACATAGTTGCGATGAGCCTCTATACGGTTCAGTTCCACAAGGGGAATCCCCCGTTCTGTTACCTTTTGATACGTCTCTTCTTCGGGTTCAGAAAAGGCAAACACGCATCCATCAATATCCCCTAGTTTTTTTGACCGGAACAGTTCCCTGCTTTGTCCCACTAAGCGCGTTATAAGATTGATTCTTACCTCCCCGAATCCTTCGTGCAATCCCTGAATCAGCTCTGCAGGATTGTAAAATAAATGGGTAGAAACATACCGGTGGATGGGTAAAAATACCTTAATATTTAGTATAGCCCGGCTCTGGTGTTTGCGAATGGGTCTTTTTTCATATCCCATATTCCGGGCGGTCTCCAAAATTAGGGAACGCTTTTCCTCGCTAATAAGAATAGAGTTGTTCAGCACCCGCGAAACCGTACTAGCAGAGATTCCTAGGGCCTTTGCTACATCGTACACGGTAACTCGTTTCATGCTTTTTTAGCGTTTAAATTTCTTAACAATTCCTTATAGTAAGGATCAAACACCACACATCCATCGTGTAAACCTGCTGCCATCAGCTTGCTGCAACCGGAACAAGTAGTGCACCAGTGTACCGAATTTATGCCTTCTTGAAGTTTTTTGGGGAAAAGCGGGTCGGCAAAACTCTGCCTGCCAAAGCCAATAAAATCCACATATCCTTTCTGTAGGTTCTCTGCAGCCCAAGCAAGCCCTTGTTCCCTTAAAGCAGAGTAAGCTGAACCAATAACAGCCAACTCCGGCACGTTTTGTTTCGCTAGTCGGGCATACCGAAAATGGTGGTACACAAAGTATTGGGAAACTTTGGTCGGCCTAGTAATTTCAGCAGTTAAGGAAGGGATACCAGCCGAAACATTTACGTATACCATCCCTAGTTCCTTTAACAAACGGGTAATTGTTACCATTTCGGAAAGGTCTTCAATAATTTCATCGGGACCCAGAGTACCGCAACCCCCACGGATAGCCTCATAGAAGGAAAGCCGGGATCCTAAAAGAAACTGGGAACTTCGGAGAGCGGATCGAGCTCCCTCTACCACCTCCCGGATAAAGCGGGTACGATTTTCAAAACTTCCTCCCCACCTATCCTGTCGCCTGTTGGCAGGACGTAACATCTCTGCACCAAAGTACCCATGGCAAAGTTTAAAATCGATGCCATCGGCGCCTGCTTGCTCGGAAAGTAAAGCAGCCTCTATGAATCGATCCCGGATACGGTCAATCTCCTCGGTTGAAAGAAGCTCGGCTCCCTCACCGGCCTCTCCTTCCGGATAGATACAAACCCGGCGAGAAAAAGAAAGCGAGTGTCTACCTGAATGGGTTAGCTGAAATATAAGTAGAGTATCCGGTGCTTTTTCTTTAAAAGCTTCTACAAGTCGCTTATACCCATCCAAAGTCTGCCGATTCAGTACTAACCCATAGGGGCGGGCAATCGATTCTTCTACCACAGATAGGGCTTCTACTATTACTACTCCCCATTGTCCTTCGGCTAAACGCAAATACCGGCTTAGTGTTCGATCTGAAACATCCCCCTCCGGTCCGCCATCGTTACCCTCCATTGCCTGGGATACGAACCGATTTATTACTTTCCGGCCTCCTATGTAACCAGGAGTGAAAATAGAAGATATAGCCGAAATAGGATCGATGTGCACGAAGGTTGTGGCTGGTTTTTTAACAAACCTATCCTTCTCCGTGACCGAATTCTTTTGACTTTCTTTCATCTACACCCTTCTTAATTTAAACTCTTTCTGTAACAAGTTGCATGCAACAAATAATTATGTGCCCAGAGTACACCCAAACAAAGAGGGTTGTCAAGAAAAAGATTACAGGGAATTAACCTTGTTTGTCGCCTTCTTCTTTATACTTTTGGAAAGGGGTAATATCAGGGAGGTGGGCTATGGCCTCGGAATGCCTTGCCGGAACCAACCCGCAAAAGCCTTCTCCCGCAGGGAAAAAACATTACACCTAAAGAGTGCAAAACCTAGGGAGAAGATGTCCGAAGCGAACTAGGGTAGGGTGAGTCCAGAAGGATCAGTCCGTCTACACGGGACGAGTCAGTACGCTAGTTACGGATACCGAGGTATAGATCCCGGCCTTTTGGCAGGGCAGCAATTTTGCGATCCGCAATAGAACGCTTGAGCATCCAAAAACCACAATCGGGATGAATGTATTTTACCCTGCCTGCACCCAGTACCTTCTCCGCTCGCTCTAGGGCTCTAGCGATTTCCTCAGGGGTTTCGACATGATTTATTTTAATATCCACCACCCCTACCCCCAATTGAATCTCAGGCTTTACTTCCTTTAATGCAACAAGGTCCTCGGGCGGGCGATGGGCTACTTCGAGCACAAGATGATCTACATGGAGGGCATTGAGAAAATCAATCAATTTAGCCCACGTGCCTTGTTGGATGGTTTGACCACTATAGTTGCCAAAGCACAGGTGTACGGCTTTCTCTGTGCCCGGATTGACTTTATCAAGTATTATATTAATAGCTTGAGCTGCCAGGTTTCCGTGTTCAGGTTGGCCCGGGATGTTGGCTTCATCTATCTGCACACAGGAACAGGGGAGATCAATTACCTGCCGGGCAAGTACCTCGGCAAGAGCAAAAAGTAAGGCTTCAAAGTCTCTGAAGTGCCGATCGAGCAAAGTGCGTGCAAGCATAAAGGGGCTAGTTAGGGTGAACTTAAAAGGTCCACCCGCCACTTCGGCTGCACGGCGACAATCGCTCAGTAAGTCGAGGGAGCCCTCGTTAATCGGGCCGATTACAGCCCCCGCAGGCTTTGCCCGAAACCCCATACCCTGTTGCTTTCGAAAAGCCTCATAATCGCTACGCCCTAGTTTTGTTTGTATGCCTCCCAGGGCACCGACAAAATAATCGATCATCCCATTGGTATCCGGGTGATTAATATCAAAACGATACAGCTCTCCATCCGTGGGTAGATCAATCCCTGCCTGTCTTTGAATATTAAAAACAACCCGCGTAGCATCAATAAGTGCTTGTTCGCTAGGTAAAGCGACAAGCCAGTCAGGGACTGGATAGGAACCTACAGTAGTTGTTAGAATGCGGGGTCGGGTCATAAACATCTCCTGTTTTAATTTCGAGGCATGAGCGAGGTACTCCTGCTGAGTATCCGGCAACGCCGGTTAGTTCAAATATATGCAAGCCTGCCTCTCCCTTCAACACCTAAGATGAAACTTGTTTTGGAGTGCTAAAATTGTTGCCGATGCATACCTTGGGGTTTTTATGAGCAGATTTAACAATTTTATAATTCAATTGACAATTTGTACAATACTAACTAGTATGCAGGTATGATTCCTAGAACCCTAGGTACAAAACTAATCCATTGGGCTAACCAGTATCCGGTGGTAACCATTACAGGGCCTCGGCAGTCAGGCAAGTCTACTCTTGTAAAAGCTCTATTTAAAGATAAGCCCTATGTGTCTCTAGAAGATCTATCTATAAGGCAGCAAGCCTTAGAGGATCCGAGGGGGTTTTTATCCCGATTCCCGGAAGGAGCTGTACTGGATGAGATACAACGCGTTCCTCCCTTAACTTCTTATATTCAGACTATTACGGATACTCAGGATCGGACTGGCTTTTTTATACTCACAGGAAGCGGGCAGTTTGAACTGATGGAATCTATTTCCCAGACTCTAGCAGGTCGTACAGCCCTAGGCAGGCTTTTACCCTTCTCTTATGAAGAGATCTACGGGCAATCAGCTAGTCCCCCTTCCTTGGACCAGATGCTGTACACAGGTTTTTATCCTAGGATTCATGACAAAGGACTACAACCCACCGAAGCTTATTCCTTTTACTTTTCTACATACATTGAGAAGGATATACGTCAGGTTCTAAATATCCGGGACATACATAAATTCGAAACTTTTATTCGCCTTCTTGCGGGTCGTTCAGGGCAAGTATTAAATATTAGCTCCCTTGCTGGGGAGTGCGGTATCAGTAATGGAACTCTGCAAAGTTGGATTACCGTGTTGGAACAAAGCTTTATTGTGTATCGTCTAAAGCCCTATTATAAAAACCTTGGAAAACGGTTATTAAAATCTCCCAAACTGTATTTCCTGGATACCGGATTACTCTGCTATCTTTTAAACATTTTCGATCCCTCCCAACTGGTAATACACCCTCTAAAAGGACAAGTATTTGAAACTTACGTGGTAGCAGAATTTCTAAAAAACCGTTTCCATCGAGGTTTACCGGACAACTTGTACTACTATCGTGACCAAAGAGGTAGGGAGGTAGATATTATAGCAGAGGAAGGACCAACTACTTTCCTCTATGAAATCAAAACTTCCGCTACCTTTCATCCGGAGTATCTTTCTACGCTCCAGACTGTTGCATCTTTCTTTTCCACAGACACTAAAAAGGCCTTAATATTGGGTTCCCCTGATCCACCTTACCAGTTTAAGGATGTGGAGGTATGGGGATATCCCTACGCGGGAGGAAAGGTTTTGGATTAATTTCTGCGTTACTTCTATATGGTGCGTGGATATAAACGTAATATTACAGTACTATAGAGGGGCATGAAAAAAGAAAAACCCTTGGTTGTAAAAAATGTGCATGCTAGACCCGTTGAGGACCTTTTAAACGAATTGGGATCTACACCTGAAGGGCTCTCTTCTGAAGAAGCTCAGAAACGATTAGACGAGTATGGTCCGAATCGGTTGCTGGAAACAGAAAAGGAGGGAATACTAAAACGGTTTTTTAAGCATTTCCATGATCTGCTTATTTACATTCTACTTATTGCTGCCCTTATTACAGCCCTATTAGGACACTGGATAGATACAGGAGTAATCTTAGCGGTAGGTATCATAAACGCAGTAATTGGATTTATACAGGAAGGGAAAGCGGAGCAGGCGCTAGAAGGAATCCGAAAGATGCTCTCTCTCCATGCCCAGGTGCGCCGTGATGGAGAATGGATTGAAACAGAAGCTGAACGTCTAGCTCCAGGTGACATCGTAAGAGTGCGTTCAGGAGATCGGGTACCGGAAGATATACGGCTTCTTGAGGCCTTGAACTTACGGATAGATGAATCGGCCCTAACCGGTGAGTCCGTTCCAAGCGAAAAAAGTCCCGACCCTGTTCAAGAAGAAGTAGGCGTGGGAGATAGGCACAGTCTTGCTTTCTTCGGAACTATTGTGTCCTCTGGACGGGGTATAGGAATAGTGATTGCAACTGGTGCGCAGACCGAAATTGGTAGAATAAACAAAATGATTGCAGAAACCGAAACATTAGCCACACCCCTCACCCGTCAGATGAATCAGTTTAGCAAAATTCTTTTATTAATCATAATTGGAATGGCGGTTTTGTTGGGTCTTGTAGGGTGGTTACTGCACAATTTTGGCCTTTCGGAATTATTTTTAGCAGCCATTGGCTTTGCCGTTGCTGCACTCCCCGAAGGCCTTCCTGCCATCCTTACCATTACCCTAGCCCTTGGGGTACAACGCATGGCCCGACGAAATGCTATCACCCGCAAGATAAACGCCATAGAAACCTTGGGTTCTGTTACTGTAATCTGTTCGGATAAGACTGGAACCCTAACGTTAAATGAAATGACGGTGCAGAAGATAATTACTCGATCTGGGCAGTACGAAGTGGAAGGTATGGGGTATGCGCCTAAGGGAAACATTAAAAAGGACAAACAAGAGGTATCGCTTGAGAAGCAGGAAGACTTGCGAGCTTTGATCCAAGTTATGGCCCTATGCAATGACTCAGAGATAAAAGAAGAAGAAGAAGAAGGAAAATGGAGAGTCACCGGGGAACCTACAGAGAGCGCCTTACAAACCTTAGCCCGGAAAGCCGGTTTTGATGATTCAGGCTATGAACGAATAGGGGTAATCCCATTTGAATCTGAAAACAAGTTCATGGCAACTTTACATAGCCTGCCTGGAGGAGGAAGACGTATTCTTCTTAAGGGAGCACCGGATAGACTGATAGAGCGTTGTACAACTGAGGCGTCTTCGGATGCATCAATTTCTCCCCTTGATCGAGAGTTCTGGGAAAGGCAAATTGAGGAACTTGCGAATAAAGGGCTAGGGGTGCTAGCGGCTGCTTACCGGGAGGTAGAGGACAATAAAAAGGAAATACATATAGAAGATATTGAAAACGATATGGTCTTCTTAGGTTTAGTTGGAATTATAGATCCTCCTAGGCCAGAAGCCATCGAAGCTATAAAGATTTGTCACCCAGCGGGAATCCAAGTAAAGATGATCACCGGTGACCATGTCGGAACTGCCAAGGCTATTGGAAAAGAAATGGGAATAGGAGATGGGGAGCATGCCGTTACCGGTGCCGAATGGGAAAAAGCTTCGGATGAGGAGCACCATCGTTTGGGAAAGGAAAATGATATTTTTGCACGCACCAGCCCTGAACATAAGTTACGGCTAGTAAAAGCTCTTCAGGCATTGGGAGAAGTGGTTGCAATGACAGGAGATGGAGTAAACGATGCACCTGCCCTTAAACGGGCAGATGTAGGTGTTGCCATGGGGATAAAAGGAACTGAGGCAACAGAAGAAGCTGCAGATATTGTTTTAACCGATGACAATTTTACTTCTATAGAACGTGCAGTAGAGGAAAGACGTACCATCTATGACAATTTGCGGAAAGCCATCCTGTTTATTTTGCCGACAAACGGGGCAGAGGCGCTAGTAATTTTAGTAGCGGTAGTTTTCGGATTTATGCTACCCCTCACGCCCATACAGATTCTTGGGGTAAATATGGTCACTGCTGTAACCCTAGCCCTAGCATTAGCCTTTGAGCCGGCCGAACCCGGAGTTATGAAACGGCCCCCGCGTAAACCCGGCACACCCATTTTAGGGAGATTTTTTCTAGGGCCTATCGGTTT